>NZ_JAMYLA010000015.1:0-90000 GCF_040317725.1 Mesorhizobium sp. M1396
GCGATTGAAACGAAAAGTGGCGGCCTGGGACGACGAATTCCTCGTAAGCGTCATCTCACGATAATTAACTCACCCGATTCCCCTGCGGTCCATGGCCCGCGCGAGATAACGAATTCCCATTGTTAGCGCTCCAATTGCAACAGCACTGCCGGACAGAGCATTTGCGAATCACCACGGAAGCGACACGCGCGACCGATAGCGCGTATTCCATTACCTCGGACGTAATCGCTTTGCGCTCAACGTTTGAGCAGATTGCTGTTGCGAGGCCAGCTGGTCGGCTTCGATACAAAGGGAATACAAATCATGACCGCTTACGCCGTTGCCCATATGCGCCAGGCCACGATCGGCCCGCAGATCGTCGAATATCTGCACAAGATCGATGCCACGCTGGAGCCTTTCGGCGGCCGTTTTCTGATTCATGGCGGCGATGTGGAGGTGATTGAGAACGACTGGCCTGGTCATCTGATCATCATCGAATTTCCCGACAGGCAGCATGCGCGCAACTGGTGCAGCTCGCCGGCCTACCAGGCGATATTGGCGCTGCGTACGGACATTCAGAGTCCGACGTGGTGTTCGCCGACGGCGTCGAACATCCGCACAAGGCCACGGATGTTCTGAGTTGACTGGTCCCAGATCAATGCAACGTTGCGGGCGTGGCTCAAGGGATCGCGACAAATCGCCTAGCTGTGCCCGACATAGTCAGGCACGGTCTCGATTTCGTCGCGAACCATGCCGGCAGCGAAACTGAACTGGCCCCAAAACGCCAAGCCATAAAATGCCTGACCGACAATCAGGGAAAATGGAATTTGCCAAAGCGGCATCCCTGCTTCTCGGGCATGGCCAACGATACGTCGTGTTGTGCGCCACGACATGGTGAACCATCGGCTGAACGACTTCGCCACCCGTTGCGTGCGGCTAGGCGCACTAAGCTCCACATATTTGCGGTCGGCATCGCGACCGGTTACCAGTGCACGCCAGTAAAAGAATTTCCAGCCACGTGGCGAGTAATGGTAAGCGCGTGCATTGACATTATAGATCTTGTGACCTTCAAGTTTTAGCTTGCGCATCAGCAATGTGCAGGAGACTTTGAACCCATTATGTTTTGGAAAAGGATTTTTTGTAATCCAGTCGCGCCGAAAAGCTATATTATTGGCATTAATTGCCCTCTTTGAAGCAAATCTCCCGTCTCCATGTGCCATTGGAAAAAACCAAATCAAAGCAAATGTTCTAGAAAAGAAGTCATCATGCAATAGGTAGGTATATCCGTTCACGCAAACAATTTCAGATTGTGCGAACGGCTCAAGTAAAGTTGATAGCCATCCGGGGTCAGCTACGGTATCTGAGTCGGATAAGACAATTACGTCCCCATCGGCTTTCAAGATTCCATTATTCTTCAGGTCGTAATATCGCCCTCCTGGGCAAGCGGCAAAGATGACGTCGGCAACTCGTTCCAGTTGCGGCGCTTCCGCTGTGATGTCGCTACGAAGCGTTTTTGCATCCGCCTCTGTTCCGCCGTGGGAGATGACAACCTTCGGTCTGGCCAAGCCGGCTGAGGAAACCGAAGTGATTTCACGCGCCAGCGCCTTCAGTCCAACGCCGACTTCGCCCCAATCTATGGATTTGGCGTTCTCCATTTCCAAGACGAGCGAGTATGTTGCGCGTTCCTCAACCATCTCTGCACCGACCATTTATCAGCGTCTAGGTGGCTATCGTCGCCGCAACCCAATGTAAAGACAACCCTACGGATCAAGCGGCAGTAGATTCGCAAAGCGCTCCTTGCCACCTATGATCTTCACATCGCCTTTTCGATCAGATCGGACGCTGGCCCAGGTTTCTAAGAGTGCCGAAAGCGCGATGATTGCTGAGGTTGAATTTTGAGGGGTCCGAGTATTGCGACAAGAAGCGCTCCCTCCACTCCCTATTGACGTTGTCTCGTTGGATTTCGAGACCTGAACTGGGGGCTGGTGCAGATTCAGCAGATTCAAATGTGAGTTGCGCGCCTACCAGACCCGCGACTTTCTCAAGGCTGGCCTGTGGATTTGCCAAGAGTTCCTCGTATGTCAAGGACAGGAAAGACAATCCGTTTTTTGCAAGCCAGATGTCCCACGACAGATTCTCCAGCACGATTTTTTCAAGGGCCTCCGCTATCGATGCGCCGTCATAGCGTGGTGAGTTCTGAACAGCCTCAGTAGAGCGAAACCGACCGGTCTGACGAGCGCGTGACCAAGAGATTGCCTGACCAAGGAGATCGCGGCGAGTCAAGCGCACGTAGTGCAGTCCTGGAAGGCTGGCTGGGAGATCCACAGTCTCGGCCACCTGCAAAAACTGGCTTGCAAACAGTTTGGCAGCGTAAATTCCAGAGGGAGACCGCCCATCTTTCAATGCACGCAAAACCTGGGCACGGGGATCGCGAGGATAGTTCGGCATTGCGAGAACACGGCGGCCACCGAACCACTCGAGGGGGTTGCCAAGCTCGGTGGCTGCCATCAATCCGGCCAGATGATTGCTGCCGCTGCGCGGTGAGGTGCAGATGAGAATTCCGGCTTTCAACCCAGCCAGCATTTCCGGCGGGATTTCAACTGGCAGAGGGCGCCTACGAAAAAGATGCATGGCGATCAAGACTACCGCTTCAGCAAGAACACAGCCTGCTGGCCGAAGAAATTCCAGAACCACCACGGCATCGACAGGCCGATCTTCTGGCCATTGGCGTCGAGTGCGGTTGCTTTTTCAACCGTCGCGCCGAGTTCGTCGCACAGATTGACGAAGTCGCGGATGGTGCAGAAATGGATATTGGGCGTGTCGTACCAGGAATAGGGCAGGTCCTTGGTCACCGGCATGCGGCCGTTGAGAAACAGCGAAAGGCGCACGCGCCAATGGCCGAAATTGGGGAAGGACACGATCGCCCGGTTGCCGATCCTGAGCAATTCGTCGAGCACCAGCTTCGGGTTGCGGGTGGCCTGCAGCGTCTGCGACAGGACGACGAAGTCAAAGCCCTTGTCGGGATAGAATTCGAGGTCCTTGTCGGCATCGCCCTGGATGACCGAGAGGCCGCGCGCCACGCATTCGTTGACGCCGCGCTGCGACAGCTCCAATCCCCGGCCATCGACCTGCTTGCTGTCTTGCAGCAATTCGAGCAGCGAGCCGTCGCCCGAGCCGACATCGAGCACGCGGGACCGCGGCGGGATGAGATTGGCGACGACCTCGAGGTCGACACGCTGGTCGCGGTTGACGCTCATTGGCTCAATCCTCTCGCCCGGGCCGCCGAGCCGATGAAGCCATTGATGGCGGCAAACAGTTCCGGCTCGTCGAGCAGGAAAGCATCGTGGCCGCGATCGGTCTCGATCTCGACGAAGGATACCGACGCGCCGGCCGCGTTGAGCGCATGCACGATCGAGCGGCTCTCCTCGGTCGGAAACAGCCAGTCCGAGGTGAAGGACACCAGGCAGAAGCGGGTTTTGGTGCCGGCAAAGGCGTCGGCCAACCGGCCGCCATGGTCGGCGGCGAGGTCGAAATAGTCCATCGACCGGGTCATGTAGAGGTAGGAATTGGCGTCGAAGCGATCGACGAAGGTCATGCCCTGGTGGCGCAGATAGCTCTCGATCTGGAAGTCGGCGTCGAAGCCGAAGGTCAGAGCTTCGCGATCCTGCAGGTTGCGGCCGAATTTCCGGTGCAGGGCGGCCTCCGACAGATAGGTGATGTGGGCGGCCATGCGCGCCACCGCCAAGCCCTTTTCCGGGCGTTTGCCGTGTTCGAAATATTTGCCGCCATGCCAGTCCGGATCGGCCATGACAGCTTGCCGGCCGACCTCGTGGAAGGCGATGTTCTGCGAGGAATGGCGCGCACCGGTGGCGATCGGCAGCGCCGAGAAGACGCGCTCCGGGTAGCTCGACGCCCATTCCAGCACCTGCATGCCGCCCATCGAGCCGCCAAGCACGCAGAACAGCTTTTCGATGCCGAAATGGTCGATCAGCATCTGCTGCGCGCGCACCATGTCGCGGATGGTGATGATCGGCAGGTCGAGCCCATAGGGTTTGCCGGTGGCGGGATTGGTCGAGGCCGGTCCGGTGGAACCCAGACAACCGCCGATGACGTTGGAGCAGATGACGAAGAAGCGGCTGGTGTCGATGATCTTGCCGGGGCCGATCAGCACCTCCCACCAGCCCGGCTTGCCGGTCACCGGATTGGTGCTGGCGACGTGCTGGTCGCCGGTAAGCGCATGGCAGACGAGGATGGCGTTGGAGCGGGCGTCGTTCAGCGTGCCATAGGTCTGGTAGGCGATCTGGAACGGCGACAGCAGCGTACCGGCGTCCAGCTTGAGCGGTTTGTCAGGCCCAAAACGCAAAACCGGGCTCGATGGCTGGTCGGCCTCGTTGTTGGTTTTGCGAGCACGCAGAGCGGCCATTGCATCCATCTCACACCTTGATCCCTGCACCGTGCTTTTCGAAAATCGATGCCGATGCGGTATCCGGCCGGCGCGGACAACAAAAAACCGGCATTGCAGTCGCAAAGCCGGTTACAGGATGCAAACGGCCCTTTAGCAAGTTGTTTAACGTGGCTGCAAGCCGACCGGCCAAATCACCACGGAAGTTCGCACCCTTCTAGGCCCGTGGCGTGCTGGCGTCAACGGCCAGCCTTTGTCCCGAGGCGGTCACCTCTCGACATTGCGGGCCACGGCTTGTATTTCCGCTGCGGCTTCCCTGAGGAGCGTTCTCGACGGATTTTACGACATGAGCCAGACACCGGACAAGGCACGTCCAACCCCGCGCGCGGGCATCATGGACATCGATGCCTATGTGCCGGGCAAGAGCACGGCGCCCGCCGGCATCGCCAAGGTCTACAAGCTGTCATCGAACGAGAACCCGCTCGGTCCGTCGCCAAAGGCGATCGAAGCCGCGCGCGAGATTGCCGGAAAGCTCGATATCTATCCCGACGGCACCGCCAGGCGGCTGCGCGAAGCGATCGCCGAAGTGCATGGCCTGAACCCGGCCAACATCATCTGCTCGAACGGCTCCGACGAGATCCTCGGCCTGCTGGCGCAGACTTATCTGGCGCCCGGCGACGAGGCTGTCATCACCGAACACGCCTTCATGGTCTACAAGATCTACATCCAGTCGGCGGGTGCCGTTCCGGTGACGATCAAGGAAAAAGACGAGCGCGCCGACATCGACGCCATCCTGGCCGCCGTCACGCCGCGCACCAAGATCGTGTTCCTCGCCAATCCCAACAACCCGACCGGCACCTATGTGCCGTTCCAGGAGGTGCGCCGGCTGCACTCAGGTCTGCCCAAGCACGTGCTTCTGGTGTTAGACGCGGCCTATGCAGAATATGTCCGCCGCAACGACTACGAAGCCGGCATCGAGCTCGTCGGCAGCGCCGAGAACGTGGTGATGACCCGCACTTTCTCCAAGATCGGCCTTGGCGGGGCGCGGATCGGCTGGATGTACGGGCCGATGCACATCGTCGACGCAATCAACCGCGTGCGTGGCCCCTTCAACGTCAATGCAACGGCGATCGAGGCCGGCATCGCGGCGATCCGCGACCGCGCCCATATCGAGCGCAGCATCGCGCACAACGAGACCTGGCTGGCATGGCTGAGCGAGGAGTTCACAAAGCTTGGACTGCGGGTGACGCCGAGCGTCGGCAATTTCGTCCTCGTTCATTTTCCCGAGGACAACAAACATTCCGCAGCTGCGGCGGACGAGTATCTAACGGCGCGCGGCTATATATTGAGGCGCGTTTCCGGCTACGGCTTTCCCAACGCGCTGCGCATGACCGTCGGCACCGAAGAGGCCAATCGCGGCGTTGTCGCCGCACTCACGACATTCCTGAAAAGCTAGAACACCATGACATCACCGATGTTTGAAAAGATCGCGCTGGTCGGCATCGGCCTGATCGGCTCGTCGCTGGCCCGCGTCATCCGCCGCGAGGGTCTGGCCCACCACGTCGCTATCTCGACCCGCAGTGCCGCGACGCTGGCGCGAGCGAAAGAACTTGGGCTGGGCGATAGCTACACCACCGATGCGAAGGAGGCGGTTCGCGATGCCGATCTGGTCATCGTCTCGGTGCCGGTCGGCTCGTCCGGCACCGTGGCCGAGGAAATCGCACCGGCGCTGAAGCCGGGCGCGATCCTGACCGATGTCGGCTCGACCAAGGCATCCGTCATCGCGCAGATGCAGCCTTATGTGCCGGCCGGCGTCCACTTCATTCCCGGTCATCCGCTGGCGGGCACGGAAAAATCCGGCCCCGATGCCGGGTTCGCCGACCTGTTCGACAATCGCTGGTGTATCTTCACGCCGCTGCCCGATACCGACCCGGACGCGCTGGCACGGCTGTCGGAATTCTGGCGCCGCTGCGGCGCCAACATCGACACGATGGATCCCCAGCATCACGACATGACGCTGGCCATCGTCTCGCATCTGCCGCACATCATCGCCTACAACATCGTTGGCACCGCCGATGATCTGCAGTCGGTAACCAAGTCCGAGGTGATCAAATATTCGGCTTCCGGCTTTCGTGACTTCACGCGTCTTGCCGCCTCCGACCCGACGATGTGGCGGGATGTGTGCCTGCACAACAAGGATGCCATCCTCGAAATGCTGGCGAGGTTCTCGGAAGATCTGGCGTCGCTGCAACGCGCGATCCGCTGGGGTGACGGCGAAAAACTCTTCGACCTGTTCACCCGCACCCGCGCCGTGCGCCGCTCGATCATCGAGGCCGGCCAGGACATCGACGTGCCCGATTTTGGCCGCCAGGCGGTCGAACACCCGGCAAAGACCTAAGTCTGTTTCAGGCGGGCCAGGTCGCGGCAACCATGGCCAAAGTCTCGGCGCGGTCCGGGGCACCAAGCCTGCCGCCGAAGTGTAGGCATTTGAGCGCGGCGGCCGCACTGGCAAAGCGCAGCGCCTGCTCGACCGGCATGGCTTCGGCCATCCCCACGGCGAAGGCGCCGTGAAAGACATCGCCGGCGGCCAATGTGTCGACCGCTTTGATTCTCGGCGCCGCGACGTGGCGCACACAGCCTGCGGAACGGTCGTGCCACCAACTCCCCGCCGCGCCGCCAGTCACCGCGACAAAGGCGTCGGTGCGGCTGGCGAGATCGGCGCAAGCCGTTTCCGGATCGAGCGCCTGGCCGCAGACAATGCGCGCCGCCGGCTCCGATGCAACGATGTGCGTGGCGAGCGGCAACAGCTGTTCCAGGACCTCCAGCGGCGCGGTGTCGGCATCGAGGATCGCCGGCCGGCCATCGGCGCGCGCCGCCTTCAGGGCAAGTGCTGCCGCACCTGGCCAGCGGACATCGACCAGTACGGCATCGAATGCGGAGAGGTCGGCGACCGGCAAGGCTTCGGGATCGGCCTGGGCAAGCCTGTCATAGAACGGCACGATGATGCGCTCGCCATGCGCGTCGACCAGAATCGAGGCCAGCGCCGAGCGGGCGCCTCTGACGCGGCGCACAAAGGTGCAATCGACGCCTTCGGCCTCGACGCTGGCGATGAGCTGGTCGGCGATGACATCGTCGCCGGCGCTCGCCCACAGCGATACCTCGGCGCCCAGGCGATGGGCGGCGCAGGCAGCGCTGGTGGCCATGCCCGAGGCGATCTGGACGCCGTCGGAGGCGATGAACTTGCCCTGATGCACGGGCAATGTCTCGACACGCAGGATGGTGTCGAGCGTCAGCGCGCCGACGCTTAGAAGTTTTGCCGGTCTGTTCATACTGGGATGCTTAATTGAGCGGCTTGATCTTGCCCAGTGGGATGAAGCCGAACGAGGCCTTGCCCTTGACCACCTTGAGCGGCATCGACGGTTCGTTGCCGAGCACCGCCAGGGCAGAAAAGCCCTGCTCGATCTGGCTTTTCTGCTCGGGTATGGCGGCACCGAGGATGGCCGCCACCGCCTTCGGGTCCTTCAGCCTGATCATCAGATCGGCGTTGACCAGGCCCTCGGCATCGACCGAGAGCGGTCCCGAAACAGTGATGCGCGCCGTCCCCGACGACAGGTCGAGGTTGCGGATTTCGATCGCCTGGCCGCGCAGGCTTTTCACCTGCGTGCCAATCAACGCGACGCCGTTCTTCAGCGTTGCGTCGCCGCTGGCATCGAGCGCCGGCAGCACGCGCCCGCCGATCGCGCCGGGGTCGATCTCGAGATCGCCGAAACTGCCGAGATAGTCGATGTCCGACCCATTCGGCCGCAGTTGGCCGGCCGCCTTGCCGGCGCTGAACAATTGCACCGGGTCGGTATCGTCGGCCGGATCGGTCTGGCCGGACAGGCCCTCCGCCTCCAGGGCAATCCGCTGCGGTAGCGGCCACCACAATTTGACGTTGGCCTGCAGATTGTCCCAGTCGATCCACAGCGGCGCCATGCCTGGAACGGAAGTCCTGAGCGGGCCGCGCAGATTGGCAACCGGTGACAGAGGCTGGATGATCTGGGCGGCTGCGTTGAAGCTGCCGGCCGAAGCGGCGATGTTCCTGGCATCGTCCTCGTAAGCCAAATTGTCGCAGGAGACGGTAAAGCTCAGGGGATAGCCGCTGACCTGGAGGTTGGCGCAGCCGGCTTCGACGCCAGTTTTGTTCAGCGTGGCAACCGCCTTGTCGGCCTCGCTCCTGACCCGGTCAGCCAGATAAAACCAGCCGCCGCTGTAGATGGCAAACAGCACCACGACGAGCGCGGCAAGCCACAACAGGCGGCGACGTTTACTCGGCTGGCGTTCGTCACTTGACGTCATGCTTTGGCTCTCGTTAACGCATGGGTGTTGCGGACGGACAGTCGATCCCGCCAACAATAGGTAGACAGAGACGAATAGGTAGACGGGGACAGGCGGAAAAGACACCGGTCCCGGTGCGGTGTTGGCATCTTTTGCAATCAGGCGCGGCGATATGGGCGATTTTTGGGTGTTTGGCTATGGTTCGCTGATCTGGCGGCCGGGTTTCGCGCATGTCGAGACACAGCGTGCCCGCCTGCATGGCTACCGGCGCTCGCTTTGCGTCTATTCCTTCGTGCATCGCGGCACGCGTGAACGGCCGGGGCTGGTGCTCGGCCTAGATCGTGGCGGCTCCTGCATCGGCTTGGCGTTCCGCGTTCCCGGCGACTTGCGCGACGAGGTCATCGCCTATCTGCGCGAGCGCGAATTGGTCACCAACGTCTATCTCGAGCGCTTGCTCAAGATTCGTCTCGACGGAGGCCGGACGGTCGAGGCGGTGGCCTATATCGTCGACCGCCAGCACGAGCAATATGCCGGCGCCCTCGACGCGGCGGAGGCGGCGGCCGTGGTGCGCGGTGCGGCCGGCCAGTCCGGCATCAACGAGGACTATGTGCTGAGCACTCTGGAGCACCTCGAGGCGCTGGGCATTCGCGACCACTGGCTGGAAGAGGTGGCGCGGCAGGTCGCGCCTTTGTGAAGCTGGCGCTGCGGAAAAAGGCGGCCAGGCTTTTGACCTCGATCGGTCAAGACCTAGGTTAGGCTCCGAACCTCAGCCCGCGGGCGCCATTCGCCCGCCCCAGTCATCCCGGAGATACGCCTTGCAGAAACGCCGTCTCGGTCGCACCGACCTTTCCATCGCGCCGCTGGTTCTGGGCGGCAATGTCTTCGGCTGGACCGCCGACGAGAAAACCTCGTTCGACCTGCTCGACCGCTTCGTCGGCGCCGGCCTCAACACCATCGATACGGCGGACGCTTATTCGCGCTGGGTCTCCGGCCACAAAGGGGGAGAGTCGGAAACCATCATCGGCAAGTGGATGAAGGACCGTGGCAATCGTGACAAGGTCATCGTGGTCACCAAGGTCGGTTCGGATATGGGGCAGGGCCACAAGGATCTGTCCGCCGCATACATCGAAAAGGCCGTCGACGCATCGTTGAAGCGGCTGCAGACCGACACAATCGACCTCTATCTGTCGCACTGGCCGGACCCGACGACGCCCTACGAGGAAACTCTTGGCGCCTATGAAAAGCTGCTCGCCAAGGGCAAGATCCGCTATGCCGGCTGCTCGAACCTCGACGCCGCTCAGTTGCGCGCCGCACTCGATGTGGCGAGCCTGCGCAGCCTGCCACGCTACGAAGTGCTGCAGCCGGAATACAATCTTTACGATCGCTCGTCCTTCGATGGGCCATTGCGCGATATGTGCGTGGCCGAGGACATCGGCGTCATCACCTATTTCAGCCTGGCCAAGGGCTTTCTCAGCGGCAAATACCGCCGCGAGGCCGATCTTGGCCAAAGCCCGCGTGGCGGCGGGGTGAAGGACTATCTCAATGCGCGCGGATATCGCATCCTCGCGGCACTGGACGCGGTCTCGGCCAGGCATTCGGCCAAGCAAGCGGAAGTCGCACTTGCCTGGGTGATCGCGCGGCCCGGTGTGACCGCGCCGATCGCCAGCGCCACCAAGCCCGAGCAGATGGACAGCCTGATCAAGGCGGCGTCGCTGAAACTGAGCGGCAACGACATGGCCGAACTCGACAAGGCGAGCGGCTGAAGCTTTCGGCGACCGCTCCTCGCACGAACGTCCAAGACCACCCTCTTGTCTTGCCATACCGTTTTTCGCAGGGGCAAGGCAGAGGGTGAGATGACTGAGCCGCTGCTTTCGCAGCCGGACCTTTGGCGTCAGCTGCTCGCGCTGGTGCTTGCCGCCACGGTCGTCATGGGCAGCCCGGGGCCGGCAACGATAAGCGTCACAGCCGTCGGTGCCGCCTTCGGCCTGCGCCACTCGCTGGGTTATGCCTGCGGGATCATCCTGGGCACGATCGCCGTGCTTTTGGTTGTCGCGACCGGGGTCATGGCTGTGCTCACCTCGATGCCGAAGCTGGCGCCGCTGCTGGCTGTCGCGTCCGCGGCCTACATTCTCTATCTCGCCTTTAAGATCGCCACGGCACCACCCTTGGCGGCACGCGCCGCCGAGGCTTCGCGCCCGACATTGGTGGCCGGGTTTCTTCTCGCTGTCGCCAACCCAAAGGCCTATGTGGCGATCGCCGCCGTGTTCGCCGGCGCTTCGTCGAAACAAGGCGTCGCTGAGATCGGTCCATGGCTTGGGCTGACGGTTCTCGCCCTGATGATTGTCGCCATCCATGCGGTGTGGCTCGTCGCGGGAGCAGCGTTCGCGCGGTTCCTGCGCCAGCCGGCAACCTCGCGGATCGTCAATTTGGTCTTTGCCGGGACGCTGGTGTTGACCACCGCGCTGGCCGTGTTCCGCTGAAAACTGGCCCCGGAGTTTTCGCTCAGGCTTTAGCGCCGAGTTCCCGCAACCGCTTCACCGCTGTCGGCGGCAAGGCGGGTGGGTTCGGGCCGCGCGCCGCATCAATCAGGAACTGGTCGCAGGCAGCTTCCGTTTCCCCGATCAGCCGGGCCATGAATTCGTCCTTGCTCAGTCCCGGTGGAATCGGCGGCAGGAAGCGCGCCTTGATCGTGCCGGGGTAGCGCAGGAATTTCCGCCGCGGCCAATAAAGGCCGGCGACATGGGCAACCGGCACCACCGGAACGCCAAGCTGCGCATAGATTTCGACGATGCCGTATTTGTAGGCCGGCTCGTCGCCCGGCGCCCGGCGCGTGCCCTCGGGATAGATGATCAGCTGGCGAGGGTTGCGCGCCATCTCCTCCTTGGTCGCGGCGACCACGGCCTTCAGCGCCTTCGAGCGGCTGCCGCGGTTAACCGGGATCATCCGCATCTTCATGATGTACCAGCCGAAGAACGGGATCCAGGTCAGCTCTCGTTTCAAAATGTAGAGCGGGTCCTGGAGGAAGGGAAAGAAGGCGATCGCGTCCCAGAACGACTGGTGCTTGGGCGCCAGGATGAACGAGCCTGCCGGCAGGTTTTCCTGGCCGGTGATGTCATTCTTCGTTCCGGCGATCTTGTCAAAGAGCCACATCGAGGTGCGCGACCAGAATTTCGGCACGAACCAGGCGCGGTGACGGGGCGACAGGAAATAATAGGGGGTCCAGAGGATCATCTGGACGATCAGGTTGACGTAGAAGACGAAATTGAACGTCAGCGATCTGGCATAGAGCATGGGGGAGGCCCGGTGAGGAGGTGAGCGTTGGTTACACCAAGCGCGGGGAAAAAGGAAATGGCCGACGGGCGCTCCGATCGGCGATGAAGAGCGATCCGTCGACGGTCCAGGTTCCGCTACATCAACCGCGCCAACCGCTCCTTCAGGCGCGGCGCGGCAAAATCGAGGAAGGCACGCAGCTTCACCGGCAACAGGCCGTGGCCCGCATGCACCAGGCTTACCGGCCATGGCGCCGGCTCGAACTCCTCCAACAGGACGCGCAGCGAGCCGGACCGCAGCGCGGCCTCGATCTGGTAGGAGAGCACTTTGGTCAGCCCGACGCCGGCGATCGCCGCGTCGATGGCCGCTTCGGCGCTGTTGACCTGAAGCCGTGAACGGACCTGGACCGGGATTTCGGCCTTGCCCTTGGTGAAGCTCCAGGTGGCGGCGGAAGCAAGTCCCTCGAAGGTGATGCAATCGTGTGTTTCGAGGTCCTCCGGGGTGGTCGGCGTGCCGTGTTCGGCCAGATAGGCCGGGCTGGCGCAAACGACGCGGCGGATCGCGCCGACGCCCATGGCGACCAGGCTCGAATCGGGCAACTGCCCGATGCGTATGGCGAGGTCGAAATGGTCCTCGACCAGCTGGATTATGCGGTCTGCCAATGTCAGGCGGATGTCCACGTCGGGGTAGGCTGCGAGAAAGCCGGTGACGACCGGCAGCACGTGCAGACGGCCAAAGACGACCGGCGCGGTGATAGCCAGTTCGCCGGTTGGAGCGCTGTATTCTCCGGCAGCCGTGCGTTCGGCCTCACCGACGTCGTCGAGGATGCGGCGGCAGGCGGCAAGATAGGCCTGGCCGGCATCGGTCGGCGTCAGCCGGCGCGTCGAGCGGTTCAAGAGGCGTGTGTTGAGATGGCGTTCCAGATCGGAAACCTTGCGGCTGACCGTCGCCAGCGGAATGCCGAAACGGCGGCTTGCCGCGGACAGGCTGCCGGCCTCCACCGCGGCGACAAAGAGAGACATTGCTTCGAGACGATCCACAGCTTCTTCCGGAAAATGGAAGGACGAGTTGCAAATATGTCATCTGCATCGGAACGATGGAAGGCTTTATATTGTTGTTGTCGGCCTGCCTGTAGCATGGCCACAACCTGCAAGGAGCAATCATGTCCGAAGCCCGGCCACCGCTGCCGCCGTTCACAGCCGAGACATCAGCGCAAAAGGCGCGCATGGCCGAGGATGCCTGGAACTCCCGCGATCCGGCACGGGTCGCGCTTGCCTATACGACGGACAGCCGCTGGCGCAACCGGGCCGAATTCCTGCAGGGCCGCGATGCAATCCAGGCGTTCCTGGCGCGCAAATGGAGCCGCGAGTTCGACTACCGGCTGATCAAGGAGGTCTGGGCCTTCCACGGCAACCGTATTGCCGTGCGCTTCGCCTATGAATGGCACGACGACAGCGGTTCATGGTTCCGCAGCTACGGCAACGAGAACTGGGAATTCGACGACCACGGCCTGATGCGCCTGCGTATCGCCAGCATCAACGACCTGCCGATCGGCGCGGCTGATCGTAAGTATCACTGGCCGCTCGGCCGGCGGCCGGACGATCACCCAACACTGTCGGAACTCGGGCTTTAGAGCAATTCCAGGAGGCTTTCGATGAACGCGCATGCTTTCACCAGCGACGTCGCCTTCACGCCGACCGTCAAGGCGATCCAGGCACGCAAGGGTTCACGCCAGTCCTATGCCCGCGTCGAGGAGCGTGGCGGCTGGCAAGCCGTGATCACCCCTGACCTTGCCGCCTTCATCGAGATGCAGACCAGCGTCTTCCTGGCGACGGCCAATGGCGATAGCCAGCCCTACATCCAGCATCGCGGCGGACCAGCCGGCTTCCTCAAGGTGCTGGATGAACACACGATCGGCTTCGCGGATTTTGCCGGCAACCGGCAGTTCATCACGCAGGGCAATCTGGCCGACAATCCGCAGGCCTTCCTGTTCCTGATCGACTATATGCACCGCCAGCGTATCAAGCTCTGGGGTACGGCGCGCGTTGTCGAGAACGATGCCGTGCTGATGGCGAAGCTGATGCCTCAGGACTACAAGGCCCGCCCCGAGCAGGTGATTCTGTTCACGGTCTCGGCCTGGGATGCCAATTGCCCACAACATATTCCGCAGCGTTTCGAGGCGGCCGAAGTGGCGGCCGCACTCGGCGAGAGAGACAAGCGGATCGAGCGCCTTGAACAGGAGGTCGCGCGGCTCAAGGGGATGTCGGGCGCTGCCTCCAGGGCAGGCGCGGCCGCCGGGGAATAATGGTTCAGCCGCCGGCCGCGGTTTCGGCCAGCGCTATACCGGCTGGAGTTGGCTTCACCGGCACGATGCCACGCGCCAGCGCCAGCAAATATTTGTTGTACTCGGTGAACAGAACGCGCAATGCCCGCGGCTTGGTCAGCCAGCCGCCATTGTCGAGGTTGGAATTGACCACCGGATAGGGCTCAAGCTTGGCGCCATGCAGCAGCCGGCCCATTTCCAGCAGGCTGCGCGGCATATGATAATTATTGGTGACGAGGATCACCGTGCCATAGGCATGGCTCTCCACCCATTTGGCGCTTTCCTCGGCATTGCCGATCGTGTCGAGCGCGGCACGGTCGATGTCGACGCAGCAGGAGAACAATCGCTTGTCGCCACCGGTCGCCGCCTGCAACTGACGACGGCTGGCGGAAGGATGCACGCCGCTGATCAGCAGCCGCTCGCCCTTGCCTGACGCAAGCAGGTCCATCGCCGCGTCAAGGCGGGACTGGCCGCCGGTCAACACGATAATCGCATCGGCCCTGGCTGGATTGGCAGGGGTCGTCAGGTGACTGACCTTGTTGGCGAACCAGCCGAAGCCGCCGGCAAACAAAGTCGCGAGGACGAGCAAGGAGAGAGCGGACATACGCAACGCGGCCCTTATCCGGCTCACTGTGCGGCGGTCATGCGAACGGGCAACCACCACTGGCATCTGCCCAGCCGTACCGGTTGAATCCCGCGCGTCCATCGCCATATGGTTAATCCTGAAATGCGACCTTGGGTAGTTAAAAGACGCACTTTGCGTTACGTGAATTCTCCATCCGTGATCTGTCCATGTCGTTAGCCCGCGTCCGGTTGGCGGACGTCGATGTCGCTGAGATAGGCAACGACGGTGGCGTGCGAGGTTGCCGCCGTCAGTCCGCCGATCACCAGCACCATCAAGACGACACCGAGATAGCCCGCCGAGCCGATGGCGAAATTGCCGAACAGGGCGGTCGCCTGGTCGGCCTGCGGCGTTGCCATGTTGCGCGACGACCACCAGGAAAAGACGATGAAGACGAGCACAGCGGCCGCGCCCCCGGCTGCCGCGCCTTTCATGCCGGTGACCAGGAAATGCCGGCGAAACTCGCGTGCGATGAAGCGCGCTTCGGCGCCGACGAAATGCAGCACTTCGATGATGTGGCCGTTGCCGGCCATGGCGCCGCGTGTGGCGAACACCACGGTCAGCACGGTCGCCGACAACATCAGCGCCAGCACGGCGATGCCGATGGTCACCGTCGTGCGGGCCATGGCCACCAGCCGGTCGACCCAGGTGCGGTGATCGTCGAGCGAGGCGCTCGGCAGTTTCGGCGTGATCGCGGCGCGCATGGCTGCGAAATCGGGTGGGCTGCTCTCGTCGATGGTGACGATGATCAGGCGCGGCACCGGCAGCTCGTCGATGTTAAGGCCCGAACCGAGCCACGGCTCCAACAGCCTGGCGGTCGCCTCGCGATCGATAATCCGGGTCGCCTTGACGCCGGGAAATTCGCCGGCGATCTGCGAAGCCTGGGCAAGTGCTGTCTCCATGTCGAGGCCGTCGACCGGCTTAACCTGGATCGTCGCCTCACGCGAGATCTGGTTCTCCCAGACGGAAGCCGTGTCGCGCACCAGCGTCACCGCACCGAAGGTCAGGCAGGAAAGGAAGGTCATGATGGCGATGACCAGCACCAGCGCCCGGCCGGCGATGTTCTGCGCCGGCACGATCGGTGCCATCCTGCGCTGGGCGCGCGGCCTTGCCTCGGTCGCCTCGGCGTTCTGCGCTCGTTCGACAAGATGTTCGGCGGACAGTTCAGTCATAAATGTCCAGCCTTCCGCCGGCCAGGATCATGCGGCGCGCGTCGACCTGTTCCATCAGGCCGAGATCGTGGGTGGCAATCACCACGGCGGTGCCGAGACGGTTGAGTTCGATGAACAGCCGCAGCAGGCGTCGCGCCAGCGGCGGATCGACATTGCCGGTCGGCTCATCGGCCAGCAGGATCTCCGGCTGCTCGATCAGCGCGCGGGCGATCGCGGCGCGCTGCTTCTCGCCGCCGGACAGAACCGGCGGCAGCACATGCATGCGCTCGCCCAGTCCAACCCACTTCAACAATTCGGTGACATCGGTGCGGTAGCTCGCCTCCTCGCGCCCGCGCACGCGCAGCGGCAGCGCGACATTCTCGTAGGTGGTCATGTGGTCGAGCAGGCGAAAGTCCTGGAACACCACGCCGATGCGGCGCCGCAGATGCGGCAACTCGGTGCGCGAGATGCGCGAGCGGTCCTTGCCGAAGATGGTGATCAGCCCGCGCGTCGGCTTCAGCGACATGAACAGCAGGCGCAGCAACGTCGTCTTGCCGGCGCCCGAAGGCCCGCTCAGGAACTGGAAGGAGCGCTCCGGAATGTGCAGGGAGATGTCGCGGAGGATTTCCGGACCCATGCCATAACGAAGGCCGACATTTTCGAAGCGAATCAATTTCGGCGACCTGAAATTCGGCACGGCGGCGAGCCGGCCTGTTCTGGGTAAAGACCATCGGCCGGCATGGTTAACCGGCGGTTAATTCCTGCGTTCTTTCGGTTCGTCACGAGGGCTCCGGTGGGGAAGCGTTAACCATTTGTGTTTACGCAAAAAGAAACGAAAAGCGAACACGTTCTGCAATGCTGGGGCCATATGGCTGACGATCGAACCGCGCGCCCGGTTTCCGGCGAAATCATGACCGATCCGGCGGCAATTGCCGTAGCGGACCGGTTCATGCGTGGTTCGGCGGCCGACATCGTCGATGCCGACTATGTGGTGATGCCGCGTCTTGTCCCTGTCGTGGAAAGCGTTTTGCCGCTGCCGCGTGCGACCGTCACACCGGCCATCGAGGGCATGGACATGCTGCGCAAGCCCGAGGCCCCGGCGGAGCGGCCACCGGCCTCGCGCGGCGGGCCGATCTTCTGGGTCGCCGGCCTAGGGGCCGCCCTTGCCGCCTTCTGGGTCTCGGGTGGGCATGCGCTGGTGCGCCAGGCGCCGTTCCTGTCCGGCGCGCAGGCGTCGGCGCTCAGCATTTCAGGCGTCACGTCTCGCATCGACGCGTCGGGGCCGAACCCCGCGCTGTTCGTCGGTGGCGAGGCCGCCAACGATGGTGCGAAACCGGTGCGGCTGCCGCCGCTCGAAATTCGGGTGACGAGCAATGACGGGCGTACAACCCGCTATACGTTGGGGACATCCGGCCGCGCGCTGGCGCCGCGCGAAAGATTCGGCTTTGCCAGCCGGCTCGACGTGCCTAAGAACGGCGTAAGAACCGTTTTAGTCACTTTCGCTCAATAGGCGACTATCGAGGAACACCAATGCCAATCGTACGCGGCAAGGACATCGAAGTCCTGTTTTCAGCATCGGCGATCGCCCGGCGCAACCTTGAGCTCGCCAAGGAGATCGCCGGCCACGACTATCACGATCTGCTGGTGATTTCGGTGCTGAAGGGCTCGTTCATCTTCGCCGCTGACCTTATCCGCGCCATGCACGATGTCGGCCTGTCGCCGGAGGTCGAGTTCATCTTCATCTCCAGCTATGGCGCTGGCACCACCAGCGGCGAGGTGAAGGTGCTGCGCGACATCGACAATGAGGTCGCCGGCCGCGACGTGCTGTTGATCGACGACATTCTCGAATCGGGCAAGACGCTGAGCTTCACCCGCGACCTGATGCTGTCGCGTGGCGCCAAGAGCTGTTCCGTCGCCGTGCTGCTCGACAAGCGCATGCGCCGCCAGACCGCGCTCAATGCCGACTATGTCGGCTTCGACTGCCCCGACTATTTCGTCGTCGGCTACGGCATGGATGTCGCGCACGCTTTTCGCGAACTGCCGTTTGTCGGCGTCGTGAAAGGGGACGCGTGAGCGACTTCAAAAAGGTTTGTTGATCCTCCGCGCTTTCAGAAAAAGTCAACTTTTCAGCGCCAAGTATGCCGGTCATGGCAAAGCTTCTGATCGTCGAGGACGATGAGTCCGTACGCACCCTGGCCGCCCGCGCCCTTGAACGCGCCGGGCATACAATCGATATCGCGGCGGACGGCGCGCAAGGGCTTTCGCTGATCCAGGCCGCGCGTGGCGGCTACGATCTCGTCGTCTCCGACATCCGCATGCCGGAGATGGACGGCATCGAGATGGCGATCACGGCGGCAGCGCTCTTTCCGGCGATGAAGATCATGCTGATGACCGGCTATGCCGACCAGCGCGAGCGCGCCGAGGAATTGGACGGCATCATCCTCGATGTCGTGCAGAAGCCCTTCACGCTGGCAGAAATCCGCTCGCGCGTCGAACGGGCTCTGATCTGCTTCGCCTGATCAGGCGGGATCGGCAGCAGTGAGCGCGGGTGGAGCGCTCTTGCGCCGTTCGGTGTTGAGCGCCAGCAGGCCGGCGCCGATTATGAGGGCCGCTCCGATCACGGTCGTCGATCGCGGCACTTCGGCGAAGAACAGGAAACCCCACAGCGGCGACCACAGAATGCCGGTGTATTCGAAGGTGGCAACGCGGTTGGCCGGCGCCATCCGGTAGGCCTGCGACAGCAGGATCATGCCGGCGGAAGCGACGAAACCGCAGGCCGCCATCTTGAGAAAATCCGGCAGGGTCGGCCAAAGCCAGGGCCGCACCAGGAATTCCAGGCTCGGGTGGGCGGCGTGGGTGATGCCGGCCAGGTGAAACGCGCCGGCAACCACGGCGGCGCCTACCAGATAGGCGCCGTTCTGATAGAAGGCCATGACGGTGGACGATTCGGTATCGCCGATCTTGCGGGCCATCAACTGCGAAAAACCGTAGAGCGCCGCCGAGCCCAGCGACAGCAGTGCCGCCCAGTCGAACAGCCCAGCGCCCGGGCGCAGCATCACAAGGACGCCGAACAGCCCGATCAGCACGGTTGCCATCGTTTGCCAGGAGACGCGCTCGCCAAGATACGGCC
Organism: Mesorhizobium sp. M1396; assembly: GCF_040317725.1. Classification (NCBI taxonomy): domain Bacteria; kingdom Pseudomonadati; phylum Pseudomonadota; class Alphaproteobacteria; order Hyphomicrobiales; family Phyllobacteriaceae; genus Mesorhizobium; species Mesorhizobium sp. M1396. Next base: position 19,195 of record NZ_JAMYLA010000015.1, read on the forward strand.
CGGCCAGCGCCATGATGAACAGCGGCGCCATGAAGTAGAGCGCCACCGCGTCGGCGAGCGGCAAAGCGGCGATGGCGAGATAGTACATCGTATAGGAGGTGAACTGGATGAAGGCGCGCATCGTCAGCATGCCGAATCGCTTCGACAGGATCGCCGGCAGGCCGACATCGGCATGGACCAGAACAATCAGGATCGGCAAGGCGACGATCGATCGGATCGCCATCACCTCGGTCACCGGATAACCGCCCGACACGGCTTTGACGAGCGGGTCCTGCAACGAGAAGACCAGCACGCCGAGACACAGGCTCAGGATGCCGCGCACCATCCGGTTCCGCATGACGATTCCAGGCTCCAGTACCGCGACCGCAAGCACGCTTGCCGCAAGCTAAAAAGAACCCGCCACCGTTTCGGGCAGCGGGCACGAGTGAGGACTCTTGATTGGTCCGCGGCTGATTTCGCAGCCGCATATCCAATGGGAGTGGCCACTATCATCCTGCGTTTGACATGTTGCAAACGAATTGGGATGATACCAGCGATCAAATTTCCTTATGGCGGATTTCATGCGACCGACCCTCGACAGCGACCTCCTGCGCACCTTCGTCGCGATTGCCGAGACCGGCAATTTCACCAAGGCGGCGGAGCAGGCCGGCCGCACCCAGTCGGCGGTGTCGATGCAGATGAAGAAGCTCGAAGAGCTGATCGGCGACAGCCTGTTCGAGCGCGGCTCGCGCGGCGTCGCGCTGACGCGGCGCGGCGGCGAACTCATCGTCAATGCCCGCCGCATCGTCTCGCTGCTCGACGAGACGGCGGCGTCGATGGCGGCGGCGCCGCTTGGCGGGCCGGTGCGCATCGGCATTCCGGAGGAGTATGGCCACGCCATCCTGTCGCGCGCGCTCGGCGCCTTTTCGAAGCGCCACACGCAGGTCGAGGTCACCGTGCGCTATGCGCATTCGGGGGCACAGATAGCGGCGCTTGCTGCGGGCGAACTCGATCTGTGCGTGGTGTTCGAATGGCAGGATCCTGCGGGCGGCGAAGTGCTGATGCACGATCCTACCGTGTGGGTGACGTCGACCCTGCATCACATGCATGAGGAACAGCCGGTGCCGATCGCGCTCTACAACCGGGCCGGCTGGTGCAAGGACTTCGCCATCAAATCACTGGAGCAGCGCGGTCTTGCCTATCGTGTCGCCTATACCAGCGACACCACCGGCGGCCTCAAGCTCGCCGTCACCTCCGGACTGGCGATCGCGCCGATTTCGCGCAGCAACATCCCAAGCGGCTGTCGCGAACTGACGACCGCGGACGGGTTCGGCGCCATCGATTCCTCGAATGTGGTGATGCACCGCAACCCGAATGCGTCAGGCGAGGCGATCGACGGCATGCAGGAGGCAATCCGCGAGGCGTTCGTCAACAGGCTGAATCAGCCGGCGGCATCCTCGTAGAAATGCAGGCGGTTGCCGAACGGGAGACCGATACCTCGTGGGTCATCCATGGCGTTTTCTTCCAGGCCGGGCCTAGCGAAGTGGTATTTCTTGCTGATCAATTCGCCATGCAGCGCCGCGATATCCTCGACCCTGATGCGCACGGCAATGCCGAGGCACCGTCGCCGCGTTGTCGTCAAAGCTATGCCCCAACGCACTTCGAAGCCGAGGAAGCCGACTTAGAATTCACGCGCCTTGGCAATATCGAAGATGCGCAGGATGGGCGTGACAGCGCCAAGTTTGGGCATTGTAGTGCAACCGTCCGGGAGGGTTTTCGGGTGTGGTCGAGGCGGGGCGGCAATCCCTTTGTTGTTTTATCGCAATTCCGGACGGAAAACCGCTTCACACTTTTCCTGGAATTGCTCTATTTCAGCTCAAGCAGCCGTTCCAGATAGCTGCGTTCGATGTCGGGACTCAGCGCGTTGCCGAGCCGCTTGCGGATCGCTTCCAGAATCTGACGGGCGCGCTGCACATCGATCTCGTCGGGCACCTTCACCGAATCACCGAAATCGGGCCCCTGGCTGGCGCGTGGCCGGCCGAGCGGGTCACGATCGGCATTCTGCTGGCGGCCGCCTTGTTCGCTGCCGCCCTGGTCGCCCTGCATGGCCTGCATCTGCTTCATCATGTCCTTGGCGCCCTTGCGCAGCGCTTCCAGCGCCCGGCCCTGATGGCCCACGGCCTCATCGCCTTCGCCCTCGCCGAGCGCCTGTTCGGCATTGCCCATGGATTTGCCGGCCTCGCCAAATCCTTCATTGGGCTCCATGCCCATGCCCTCGAGCCCCTTCTTCAACTGCTCGAGGTCGCTTTTCAGCTGGCCCTGACCTTGCTGCAGCTGCTTCAGCGCATCGGCGAATTCCTGCGGCGTCATCGGCTTCGGCTGGCCGCCCTCGTTCGGCTTGCCGTTTTCGCCTGATTGACCTTGTTGCTCGTCCTGGCCGAGCTGTTCGTCACGGTTCTCTCCGCGCTGGCGTTCGCCGCGCTGCATCTGGTCCATGCGGAAGGTGTCGTTCATCATCTCCTGCTGGCGGCGCAGGATATCGCCGAGCTTGTCCATCTGCTGGCGCATCTCGCTATCCTGCTGGCCGCCTTGCTGCTGACGGCCGGCCTGCAGATTGTTCATCATGTCCTGAAGTTGCGACAGCAATTGCTGCGCCTTGTCGCGGTCGCCCGACTTTGCCAGGTTCTCGATCTGATCCATCATGCGGTCGATATCGCTTTGGCGCAGTTCCTGGCCATTCTGCTGCATCTGCGGGGCGCTGGGATTCTGCTTGGCGCGCTCCGCGAATTCCTGCAGGAACTGGTTCATCGCCTCGCGCAGTTCCTTCATCGCCTTTTCGATTTCGGCGTCGCTGGCGCCATTCTTGATGGCGTCCTGCAATGCCTGCTGCGCCTGGCGCAGCCGCTTTTCCGCGGCCGAGAGATTGCCTTCCTCGATGCCGAGCGCGATTTCCCAGAGATAGGAGACCTCGCTGCGCAATTGATCGTCGCTGTCGGCCATCTTCAACCGGCTGCGGGCGCTCATGATGGCGAGGTAGTGGGACATGTTGTCGAACGTGTCTTCCGGCCGCAGCGTGATGGCGTCCATCAGGTCGAGCACGCGCGGCTTGGCATTGGCGTCGAGCGCGAGCAGGCGGCGCTGCTCGATCACGGCTCGCGCCAGCGGATTGGCGAACGGCCGCTCCGGCATCATCAGCGTCTTGGTTTCGCTTGATGCGGTGTGCCCGGCATCGTCGGTGGCAACCAGCGTCAGCTTGATGTTGCTGCCGGCCCAGACATGCTCGGTCAGGTCCTTGGAGGTCTTGGCCGCATTCGACTTGCCGCCGCGTCGCGGCAGCGAAAGCGGCATTTCAGGCGGACCATAGAGCGGATGCGCATTCGGTGCCTGCGGATCGGCGAGCGTGAACACCGTCTTGGCGGTCGCGGCGCCATAGTCGTCGTCGATCTGGTAGTTGAGTTCGAAGGCGCCGTTGGCGGCCCGCTTCGGCTCGCCGACGAAGCGGATCCGCGGCGGCTTGTCGGTTATGACCGCGAAGGCCCAGCGGCCGAGCTGATCCTCGCCCGATGTCAGCGTCAGCGTGCCGTCGCCGGTCAGCTTGCCGGTGAACTGGCGTATCTTGGACGGCGTCGCCGGGCTTGCCGCTGGCTTGGCTGTGGCGGCCTGCGGACCGGCCGGCTCGATGGCGCGGGAATTGCCACTCTTGTCGGCGTAGGCAAGCGTTTCCTCGCCCGAACCGCCGGTCACGCGCAACGACACATCGCTGCCTTCGGGAACGGTGAAGGTCGGCGTCGCCTGGTTGGCGTCGGCGGTCAGGAAGATCGGCGGCTTGCCGGTGTAGGCCGGTGGCGTCACCCAGGCGTCGATGCGCGGCGGCACGGTATCCTGCGCGCCACGGGCATTGAACCCGTCGCTGACTCTGCCGCCCGTCGGCCCGAAGGAGAAGGCGAAGGCGGTAACGAGCAAAAGTGCCGCCACCGCGCGCAGTCCCCAGGGGTCGCGCTCCGGCACCCGTGTACGCGGCAGGTCGGCGCCGAGGCTGTCGAGCTTTCCGGCCATGCGCTTCTGGTGCTCGCGCCAGAGCGCTTGCGAGAAGCTGCTTTCCCTACCGCTAGGCCGGTCGGTCTGCACCAGCACCGGGCTGTGCAGCAATTGATTGGCCGCCTCGATGCGGCGGTCGATTTCGGCGGCGCCCGGCAGGCGGAAGAAGCGCAGGGGATAGAGCGCGGCCAGCGCCGCGATGGCGAAGGCGGCGACAAGGCCGATACGCGCCATATCCGGCAGCCGGGAGAAGAGGCCGAGCCAGGAGACGCTGAGAAACAGGCTGGCGACGATGACGAGCGGAAGCATCAACGGCCAGCCACGCTCGACCATAATCGAGACCCGCGTCGCCAGCCGGCTCAGGGCAAGGCGCCCGGCCAGGCCGCGATCGCTGTTGAAGGTGGGTCGTCGCGTCATCGGCCCTTCCTCGAGCCCTATTCCATCCGAAAGAACCGGGACGGGGCTCTGTCTCCTTGAGCATGATCTGTTCCGAAAACCGGATTCCACTTTTCGGGGATCATGCTGTGGGCGGGCAGGATAGCCCAAGCCTCACGACTCGAAGAATACCAGCAAACACGGCAAAGGCGAGGCGGTTTGGAAAAACGTGAAGGCCGCTATTATAGTTCCATGCTGCAGTCAGAAGGTTGCGGGGTTCGCATTTGCCCCGCAGACCAGCACGGCGACGCGTTCGCCCGGCGCTGGCGAATAGCGGCCGGACAGGATCGCGGCAAAGGCGGCGGCGCCACCCGGCTCGGAAATGATGCGAACCCGGTTCCACAACGCCTTTTGCGCGGCGATGATGTCGTCGTCGCTGACCAGGATCGAGCGTTCGACAAAGGCCTCGGCGATCGCGAACATCATCTCGCCGACACGCTTTGGCGCCAGCGAATCGGCGGCGATGCCCTCGGCCGGCGCATCGACGGGGTGTCCGGCCTCAAAGGCGCGGTAAAGCGTTGGTGCCCCTTCCGGCTCGACGGCGATGATGCGGATGCGGCCGGCAAACCAGGCAGCGATGCCGCCGATCAGGCCGCCGCCGCCGACGGCGACCAGCAATGTGTCGATCTCAGGCAAATCGCTCTCGATTTCCAGCCCAAGCGTGCCCTGGCCGATCAGCGTCTCCTGCTGGTTGAAGGCATGGATCTGCAAGGCGCCGGTTTCCTCGGCGAACCGTTCGCTGGCGGCCAGTGCCTCGGCATAGCGGGCGCCGCCGACGATCAGATCGGCGCCGTAGGAGCGGATCCGCTCGAGCTTGGCCGGCGGGCTCACTTCGGGCACGAAAATGGTCGCCTTGTGGCCAAGCCGCATGGCGGCATAGGCGACGGCAGCACCATGGTTGCCGCCCGACGCGGCGACGACACCGGCCTCGGGAACCGGCCGTTCCAGGAGATTGGTGAAGGCGCCGCGCGCCTTGAACGAGCCGGAATGCTGCAGGCATTCGAGCTTCAGGTCGATCGTCAGCGGCGGCCGGCCGAAGTCGGCCATGTCGACGCGCAGCACCGGTGTGTGGCGCACGTAGGGGCGGATGCGCGGTTCCATCGCGGCAATGCGCTCGCGTGTGACGGTGTTGCCCTGTAACATGGTGATCTCCTCGGGATTGACAGTAATTAGTAACTTGGCAAAATGGCTAAATGCAAGAGGTCGATGTCTTCAAGGCGATTGCCAACGAACGCAGGCTGCAGATCCTCGACTGGCTGAAGGATCCGCGCGCGCATTTCCCACCCCAGGCGGATGGCGATCTGGTCGAGGACGGCGTCTGCGCGCTGCTGATCGCCGAGAAGCTCGGCATCACGCAGGCGACGCTCAGCGAGCATATGCGCGTGCTCACCCAAGCCGGCTTGTTGCGTGCCAGGCGCATCAAGCAATGGACATTCTATCGCCGCGACGAGGATAGGATCGCCGAAACAAGGGCGCTCATCCAGAACCGGCTATAGCGCTACCGTCGGCGTTCGAGACGATGTGGCCTCTATGCGAGCCAATCGGGTACGGAATCCAGCCCGATCAGGTCGTCATAGGACAGGCGCGGACGCACGACGTGGAAGCGGTCCCCGTCGACCAGAACTTCCGGCACCAGCAGGCGGGTGTTGTAGGTGCCTGCCTGCACCGCGCCATAGGCGCCGGCGGTGAAGACGGCAATCAGGTCGCCGGACTTCAGCCTGGGCAGATCGCGGTCGAGGCCGATATAATCGCCGGTCTCGCAGACCGGGCCGACAACGTCGACCATCATGCGCGGCGTGTCGGCCGGCGGCTGCACGACCGGACGGATGTCGTGGAAAGCATCGTAGAGCGTCGGTCGGATGAGATCGTTCATGGCGGCGTCGACGACCAGGAAGTTCTTGGCGTCGCCTTCCTTCACGAAGATCACTTCCGAGACGAGGATCCCGGCATTGCCTGATATCAGCCGGCCCGGCTCGAACATCACCTTCAATCCGAGCTTGCCGACATGCTTCCTGACGATCTGGGCATAAGCATCGGGGAGGGGCGGCGGATTGTTGTCGATGCGGTAGGGAATGCCGAGGCCTCCGCCGAGATCGATATGCTCGATGACATGGCCGTCAGTTCGCAACGCGCCGACCAGATCGACAAGCAGGGCGAAGGCGTCGTCGAAAGGCTGCAGCTCGGTGATCTGGCTGCCGATATGGGTGTCGATGCCGGTGATCTTGATGCCGGGAAGCTTTGCCGCGCGGGCATAGACCTGACGCGCCTTTTGCCACGGAACGCCGAACTTGTTCTCGGCCTTGCCGGTGGAAATCTTCTTGTGGGTCCTGGCGTCGACATCGGGATTGATGCGCAGCGAGATCGGCGCCACCTTGCCGAGCGCCACGGCTCGCGCCGACAGGAGCTCGAGTTCAGGCTCGGATTCAACGTTGAAACAGAGGATGCCGGCGGCAAGGGCAAAGTCCATTTCCCGTGCGGTCTTGCCGACGCCCGAAAACAGGATCTTGCTTGCCGGGATGCCGGCGGCCAGCGCCCGGCGCAACTCCCCTTCCGAAACCACGTCGGCGCCGGCACCGAGCTTCGCCAGCGTCCGCAGAACGGCTTGGTTGGAATTGGCCTTCATGGCGTAGCAGACCAGCGTTTCGAGCCCGGCAAAGGCCTGCGCGAACACCCGGTAGTGCCTGGTCAACGTGGCCGTCGAATAGCAGTAGAACGGCGTGCCGACCTGCGCGGCGATATCGGGGATCGCCACGTCCTCGGCATGGAGCACGCCGTCGCGGTAGTCGAAATGGTTCACGAGAGTGGTTCCGGAAGTTGGAGCACGATGAGATCGGGTTTAGAAGGACCAAAACCCAGTCGCATGGCTGCTCTAGATCAGCGGGTCGAGGATGAACTTCTTGTCCTCGACCGGTTTTTCCGGCTCCGGCGGTACTGGCTGGTGCGCCTTCGAGGCATCCTTGCGCGCTTGCACGGCTGCCTCATAGGGCGTGTCGAGACCGCCCCTCCTGCCGCAGGCCGAAACGGCCGCGATCGCCGCCAGAAGCGTCAGAGTCACCAAAATCCTGCTTCCGGTCATCGATCCATCCGTCCGAAACGTTTGCCAGCCGCCGCTTTTAGCCGAGTTCTCGGCGTATTGCACCCCGGATATTGCTGGTCGCAATATCAGGGATATTGCTGGTCGCAGCAGCCGGAATCACGCTTTCGCCAGTCGCTTTTTCCAGGTGCGGATCTGTTTCCTCACTTCCGACGGCGCGGTGCCGCCGAAACTGGTGCGGCTCTTGACCGAGTTCTGCACCGCCAGCACCGAAAATATGTCCGCCGTGATGCCGGGACTGATCGACTGCAGATCCTCCAGCGAGAGCTTCTCCAGCCCGACCTTCTTCTCTTCGGCCAGAGCCACCGCCCGGCCGGTGACATGATGTGCCTCGCGGAACGGCAGGCCGAGCGTGCGCACCAGCCAGTCGGCGAGGTCGGTCGCGGTCGCATGGCCGGCGCCGGCGGCCTTCTTCATCGCGGCCGCGTTGACCGTCATGTCCGAAACCATGCCGGTCATCGCGGCCAGCATCAGGTCCAGCGTCTCGGCGGCATCGAACACCGATTCCTTGTCTTCCTGCATGTCCTTGCCATAGGTCAAAGGCATGCCCTTCATCACCGTCAGCAGGCCGACCAGATGGCCGGTGACGCGGCCGGTCTTGCCGCGCACCAATTCGGCGGCATCGGGGTTCTTCTTCTGCGGCATGATCGAGGAGCCGGTGGAAAACGAGTCCGACAGCCTGACGAAGCCGAACTGCGGCGTCGACCAGATGATGATCTCCTCGGCCAGCCGCGACAGATGCGTGGCGCAGATCGCCGCCATGCCGAGGAACTCCAGCGCGAAATCGCGATCCGAAACGCTGTCGAGCGAATTGCGCATCGGCTCGCGGAAGCCGAGCGCCTTGGCGGTGCGGTGGCGGTCGATCGGGAAACTGGTGCCGGCGAGGGCCGCGGCACCGAGCGGGCTTTCGTCCATCCGCTCGATTGCATCGCGCGCACGCGACAGGTCGCGCGAAAACATTTCGACATAGGCCATGCAGTGATGGCCGAAGGTCACCGGTTGGGCCGCCTGCATATGGGTAAAGCCCGGCATCACCGTCGCCGCATGCTCCTCGGCCCGCTCCAGCAGTGCCTTGATCAGCCCTTTCAACGCCTCGGCGACGCGAAAGCACTCATCCTTGACCCACAGTCTCAAGTCGACCGCCACCTGGTCGTTGCGCGAGCGGGCGGTGTGCAGCCGGCCGGCCGCCGGACCGATCAGATCGGCAAGGCGCGCCTCGATATTCATGTGGATGTCTTCCAGCCGGGTCGAGAACTCGAAGCTGCCGGCCTCGATCTCTTTCAGGATCGTGTTCAGCCCGTGAGCGATTTTTTCTTGATCGGCCGCCGAAATAATGCCCGTTTGCGCCAGCATCTCGCTATGGGCGATCGAGCCTTTGATGTCCTGCGCATAGAGTTTGCGGTCGAAGGAGATCGACGCGTTGATCGCTTCCATGATCGCGGCCGGACCCGAGGCAAAACGTCCGCCCCACATCTGGTTGCTGGTTTTCTTGTCGCTCATGGCTATAACCCGTGCTTCGGAGCAGTTTTGAGAAAATGGCAGACGGCAATAGATTCTTCCCGGCCTCGCGCCTGATCCTCGCCGCCTTGGTGGCGGGCGCGCTGGCCGGCGCGGTCGCGGTATATGTCAGCGAGAGCCGGTCTGGCAACAATGCACCGGCACAAGCTGTCGTTGACGACAGCAAGGACGATGTCGCCTGCGCCGCCAAGAGCGATCGAGCCAAGAAGGTCGCGGCCTCGGCCACCGGTCAGGTCGCTGCACTGTTGCCGGCCGATCCGCCGCAATCCTTGAAGAGCCTCGCCTTCAATGGTCCGGACGGCAAGCCGATGACGCTTGCCGACCATGCCGGCAAGACGGTGCTGCTTAATTTGTGGGCGACATGGTGCGCGCCGTGCCGCGCCGAGATGCCGGCGCTCGATGCGCTGCAGAAGGAAATGGGCAGCGACGCCTTTCAGGTGGTCGCCGTCAATGTCGATGCCGGCGACGATGTGAAGCCGAAGAAATTCCTCAGCGATACCGGCGTCACGACGCTCGGCTATTACCGGGATTCGACGATGGCGCTGTTCAATGACCTCAAGAAGCGCGGCTTGGCGCTCGGCCTTCCCGTCACCATGCTGATCGACGGCGAGGGCTGCCTGCTCGCCCATATGAACGGCCCGGCCGAATGGTCGGGACCGGACGCCAGGAGACTGGTCGAGACGGCGCTCAAGCCCGAAAGCTTCTAGCGTCGGGTTTTCCGGAGAAGGGCGACTGACTACTTCTCTGGTGTAGCCGGCTGGCCGCGCTAGTCAGGCGATGCGAACCGTCACGACAATTGCTTCATGATCGGAGCTCGGGCTGCCGTCCGCAAGCACAGCCGGAAGGACGGCGGGGGCTGTTGCGACAAGGCCGCGCGTGAAGAACCAGTCGATGTGGCCGGTCGGGGTAGGATCGCCGAACTCGCGCCGCTGCGTGGGCAGGTCGAGCCTGTTGGCGGCCTTCCAGTCGTAACCGCGCCCGGCGAAGACCGCGAACAGCGGTTCATGGCGTTCGACATCGATCAGCCGATCAGGCTCGGCCGCGATGCGCGCCGCCCAGGCGTCGGGATCGTCGTGGCGGTCCTCATGGCTCGATGTCAGCGTGTTGAAGTCGCCGCCGAGCAGCACCGGCGCCTCTGGATCATATCTGTCGATGGCATCGAGAAGATGGCTGACCTGGATGGCCCGGCCGGCGGGATCGGTGCGGTTTTCCAGATGCACCGAGACGACCGTCACCCTGCGGTCGCCGATCTGCACCTGGCCACCGATGGCCATGCGCCCGCCGATTCGCGGCTGGCCCTGCTCCGGCCGGAACCAGCCGCCAGCCGCGTCGAGGCGGACCAGGAAAGGGCGAAGCAGCGGGATGGCGCTGGTCACGGCATTGCCGTGGAAGCCTTCCGTATTCGGGACGGCGCCGGTTGCAGCCTGCTCAGTCTCATTGCCGCCGCCGAGCTCGACGAATTCGACGCCATAGGCGAAGGCATGACCGAGACGGTCGGCAAGGGCGCGCAAGGGATGGCCGTTGCCTGAGCGCGCCATGCCTTCGTCGACCTCGGACAGCAGCACGACATCCGGTGACTGGTCGGCAAGCGTTGCCGCGATGGCATCGCCATGGCGCAGCCGTTCGACGTTCCAGGCCACGACGGTGAGCGTTTCGCCCGTGCCTTCGCGTGAAGCCTTACCGCCGATCTCGATCTGGCCAAGTGCCGGTGTGGCGCCGGCCAAACGAAGATGGGTGGCGCTATCACGGGGACCGTCGCGCATGGCCTGGCGCTCGGCGAGTGGAACATGTGTCAGCTGTGGCACCAGCATTTCATTGATCCCTTTAGCCGGATAATCATGACTGCTCTTCAGGTCTTTACGTCCTTGACAGCCGCCCTAGCTACCTAGAGCGCCGGCATGACATTTTCATGCCGGCGCAACCGCTGGAGGGAGGAGAGACAGGCTGTCCACAGGCCTGAGGGGCCACAGCAGAACTGTCACATACCTTCTCTAAGAGAGCGGGCAAGGACTTGCGTAAGACCCTTGTCAACAGCCACTCAAGAGGGAAGAAATCATGACCATCATCAAGCGGGGCTTTGCCGCCCTTGCCGTAGGCGCGCTCAGCATCGCGCTTGCCATGCCCGCCGTCGCAGAGCCGGTGAAATTCGATTTCTGGTTCGGCCTTTCGGGCGACCTTGCCCGCGTCGTCGACACTCTGTGCAAGAACTTCAACGCCTCGCAGGCCGACTATGAAGTCGTCTGCACCAGCCAGGGCAACTACGACGCCACGCTGCAGAACACGATCGCCGCCTTCCGCGCCGGCAAGCAGCCGGCCGTCGTCCAGGTCTATGATGTCGGCACTGCCACCATGATGCTGTCGGGCGCCTACAAGCCGGCCGACAAGCTGATGGAAGAAAACGGCTACAAGATCGACTACGCCGACTATTTCCCCGGCATCGCCCGCTACTACGCGACCTCGAAGGGCGAGATGCTGTCCTTCCCGTTCAATTCCTCGACCGCGCTGATGTACTGGAACAAGGACGCCTTCGCCGAGATTGGCAAGACCGAAGCGCCGAAGACCTGGGAAGACGTTGGCACCGATCTTCAGGCAATGAAGGACGCCGGCTATGAATGCCCGATGGCGATCAATATCTCGGCCAACGAAAGCTGGCAGCTGATGGAGCAGTTCTCGGCCATCCACAATCAGCCGATCGCCACCAGGAACAATGGCTATGACGGCCTCGACGCGCGTCTGGAAGTCAACAAGACCAAGTTCGTCCAATACGTGACCGACCTAAGGAAGTGGTATGATGCCGGCCTGATCAAGATCAAGTCGAAGGACCTCGGCCAGGACATGGTCCAGGCCTTCGCCTCCGGCACCTGCCAAGTCATCATGACTTCGGTCGGCGACCACGGCACGGTCGGCAAGACGCAGAAGGCAGGCATGAACTGGGATGTCGCCGAATTGCCCGTCTATGCCGGCACCGAGCGCAAGAATTCACTCGTCGGCGGCGCTTCGCTTTGGGTTCTCTCCGGCAAGTCGGATGCCGAATACAAGGGCGCGGCCGCGTTCCTCAACTTCATCCATGACCCCAAGACCGCCCTGTTCTGGTCGACCAACACCGGCTACATCCCGGTGACCAAGTCGGGCTTCGACTACATGAAGTCCACCGGCTTCTACGACAAGGCGCCCTACAAGGGCCGCGAAGTCGCGATCGCCAGCCTGACCGCGTCCGAGCCGACCGAAATCACCCGCGGCGTGCGGCTGGGCAATTTCACCCAGATCCGCGCCGAGTTCGGCACCCAGATGCAGGCGATCTTCGCCAACAAGGTCAGTGTCCAGGAAGGCCTCGACACGCTGGTCAAGAATGGCGACGCCATCCTCGACCGCTTCCAGCAGACCTATCCGGGCAAGACCCTGCCCTGACCCACAGGCGATTTTCAGGCCGCCCGTCGAGCCTCATGCTTGAGTCGACGGGCGGGTGTTTCGCGTATCTAATGCACACGTGACTGGCCGTTGAGCGGCATCGGCGGACCGATGGAAAAACGCGTTACCTTTGGCAGCTGGACGATCGGCATCCTTTTCGCGGTGCCTCAGCTCCTCTTGATCTTCACCTTCTTCTACTGGCCCGCCGGTCAGGCCGTGTACTGGTCGCTGACGCTGCAGCAGCCTTGGGGCGGCGGCAACATCTGGGTCGGGCTCGACAATTTCCGCTCGATCCTCTCCAATACCGACTACTGGAACTCGATCATCGCCAGTGTTGTCTTTGCCGCCGTCAGCACCGGGCTTGCGATGTTCATTGGCCTCTTGCTGGCCGCCTTGACCGATCGGCAACTTGCCGGATCGCGCTTCTATCGCGTGGTGCTGATCTGGCCTTACGGCATCGCGGCGCCGGCGCTGGCAATGGCGTTCCGCTTCATCCTTGCGCCGGAAGCCGGCTTCATGGCCGTCGTCAACCAGGTCTGGCCCGGCTTCTGGGATCCCGGCCTTGACGGCACAGATGCCATGGCCTCGATCATCATCGCCTTTTCCTGGAAGTATGTCGGCTACAACTTCATCTTCTTCCTCGCCGCGTTCCAGGCCATTCCGCGTTCGCTGATAGAGGCAGCCGCAATGGACGGCTCCGGCGTCGTCAGGCGCTTCTGTGACATCCAGTTCCCGCTGATCACGCCGACGATCTTCTTCCTGCTGGTCATCAACATCACCGAGAGCTTCCAGGATTCCTTCGGCATCGTTGACATCATGACCGCCGGCGGCCCTGCGAACGCCACCAATCTGATGGTCTACAAGATCTATTCCGACGGCTTCAAAGGCCTCGATTATTCGGGCGCCGCCGCGCAGAGCATCATCCTGATGGTGCTCATCGTCGTGCTGACCATTTTCCAGTTCCGCTTCATCGAGCGGCGCGTGCACTACAGGTGATGCCGATATGGTAGAGCGCACCCCCTTCCTCAATTTCTTCACGCATCTGATCCTGTTCATCGGCTTCGTCTTGTGCGTCGCGCCGTTCGTGATCGTCGCCATCGCGGCGTCGCACAATCTCAGGGATGTCAACGACGTACCGATGTCGCTGCTGCCGGGCAGCGACTTCTGGCTGAACATCAAGACGGCCTGGACGACGGCCGACCTCGGCCCCAAGCTTCTGAACAGTTTCATCATGGCCGTCGGCGTCGCGGCGGGCAAAGTGATCATATCGGCGCTCACCGCCTTCTCGATCGTCTATTTCCGCTATCCCGGCCGCACCTTCATATTCTGGCTGATCTTCGTGACGCTGATGCTGCCGCTGGAAGTGCGCATCGTGCCGACCTACGCGGTCGTCGCCAATGTGCTGTCGCCCTATCAGACCATCCTCGACCTGACCGGAATCAGCTGGCTGATCGAGAAGGTATCGGGCGTCCAGGTTTCGCTCAACCTCGGCCTTCTCAATTCCTATACCGGCCTGATCCTGCCGCTGGTCGCGACCGCCACCGGGACCTTCCTGTACCGGCAGTTCTTCCTCACCGTTCCGGATGAACTGACCGAGGCCGCGCGCATGGACGGCGCCGGCGCGCTGCGTTTCTTCATCGACATCCTGCTGCCGCTGTCGCGCAACAACATGGCCGCGCTTGGGACCATCATGTTCCTGTGGGCGTGGAACCAGTATCTGTGGCCGTTGCTGATCACCACCGACCAGTCGCATGCGACGGCGGTCACGGAACTCAAGCAGCTCATCCCCAATGTCGGCGGCATTCCGGAATGGAACATCGCCATGGCCGGAACGCTTATCGTCATGTTGCCGCCGCTGATCGTTGTCGTGGCCATGCAGCGCTGGTTCGTGCGCGGCCTGATCGCCACCGAAAAGTGACCTGAAAGGAGACGAAAGATGGCCTCCATCACCATTCGCGACGTCAAGAAAAGCTACGCCAAAATGCAGGTCGTGCATGGCGTCGACCTCGACATCGCATCGGGCGAATTCGTCGTCATCCTCGGGCCATCAGGCTGCGGAAAGTCCACGCTGCTTCGGATGATCGCGGGACTGGAGGACATATCCGGCGGCGAGATCGCTATCGATGACACCGTGGTCAACAATTTGGAGCCGCGTGAGCGCGGCTGCGCCATGGTGTTCCAGAACTACGCGCTCTATCCGCATATGAGCGTAGCGCAGAACATCGGCTATTCGCTCAAGGTCGCGGGCGTTGCCGCCGCCGAGCGCCAGCTGCGCATCCAGGCGGTCGCCCGCACGCTGGAGCTCGAACATCTGCTCGACCGCAAGCCGATGGCGCTGTCCGGCGGCCAAAGGCAGCGCGTCGCCATGGGCCGGGCGATGATCCGCGAGCCCAAGGTTTTTCTCTTTGACGAACCGCTGTCCAATCTTGACGCGAAACTGCGCGTCCAGATGCGCTCGGAGATCCGCAAGCTGCATCGCCGGCTGAAAGCGACGTCTGTCTTCGTAACCCATGACCAGGTCGAGGCGATGACGCTTGCCGACCGGCTGGTGGTGATGAATGGCGGGCGCGTCGAACAGGTCGGCACGCCAGCCCAGATCTACAGCCGTCCGGCCAGCCGTTTCGTCGCCACCTTCGTCGGTGCGCCGGCCATGAACATTCTTGAAGGCACGGTGGACCTCGACGGGGTCTCGCTGCTCGCCGGCAGCCGGCATCTTGCCGTTCCACGCGCCGGCCTGGCGGTCGGCACGCGGGTGGCGGTCGGTATCCGGCCGGAAGCCGTGCGGCTGGTGGCGCCGGGCACCGCAGGCGCGCTCAATGCGACCGTCGACCTGGTCGAGGAACTGGGCGCGGGCCGCGTCATCTATGTCGATCTAGACGGCGCGCCGTTTTCCGTCATGACCTCGGAGGCCGTCCACCCGGAACCCGGCAGCGCGGTGGGTCTGCGGTTTTCGCCCGATGATCTGCATTTCTTCTCGTCGGACGCGGGAACCCGTCTCGAGGTCTTCAAGGCTTCGGTACCGGAACCGGCATTTTGATTTCTGAAGCCATTGTCGCCGATGACTGGACCGGCACCACCGGCAAGGCGAAGAAGTCCGCAATGAAAATCATCCAGGTCACCGACGTCCATCTTGGCCGGCAAGGCGAGCGCCGCTATGGCGCCGACCTGCATCAGCGGCTGGCTTCATGCATCGCGCACATCAATGCGCATCACGCCGATGCCGCGCTTTGCGTCCTCACCGGCGACCTGACCGAGACCGGCGCGCCCGAAAGCTATGCCGATCTCCGCGCCGCTCTGAGCGAGCTGTCGGTGCCCTTTCAACTGCTTCCGGGAAACCATGACCGGCGGGCCAATCTTGTTGCGGCGTTTCCTGAAATTCCGGTCGACGAGAACGGCTTCGTGCAGTCGGCTCGCCAAACAGCCGACGAGGTGCTGCTGTTCCTCGATTGCCTGGCGGAGGGCCGTGTCGAAGGCGAATTGTGCGACAAGCGGTTTGCCTGGTTGGAAGCCCGGCTCGAAGAAGCGGCAGGCCGGCCCGCCTATGTCTTCATGCATCATCCGCCGGTCACGCTCGGCCTGCCGCAACTCGATCCGCTCGCCCTTGAGCAACCCGAACGGTTGCTGGGCCTGCTTCGGGGTCATGGTAACGTCCGCCACATCTTCTTCGGCCACGTCCATCGCGACATCGCAGGCACGGTCGCCGGCATTCCGTTCTCGGCGCAGCGCGGCCTGCATGCCAGGTTCGAGCTTGCCCTCGACCGATCGAGCGAGATTGTCGAGCAAGCGCCGCCCTCCTACGCGGTCGTCCTCGTCGACAGCGCCAACGATCACGTGGTCGTGCACGGCTGCGATTTTCTCGAACAGTGGCCGATCTATTCCGGCGAGACCGGCGAACGCATCACCGTGTGAGTCGGATTGAGGCGCAGCGCCGAAAAGCTTTCGACCGTTCAGGCGAAGACATGCGCCTTTCCCGACACGGTCAGCCGGACGATCTCGCCGACCGCCGGCGCGTCCATGCCCGGTTTGCGCAGCACCAGCGGCGTGTTGCCGATGGCGGCCGCATCGGGCGGATCCGCATTGTTCAAGAGCCGCACCGCGATCGTGCACATCGAGCCGGCGAATTCCGATTCCGTGACTTCGCCGAACAGCATGTCCGAAGTGCCCGACATGCCCTCGCGCGACGTTCTTTTCAGCGCGATCTGCTCCGGCCGCAGCATGATGCGGGCAATGTCGCGGCTATCGTTGGTGTCGACCGCGATGCGGCCGAGTGGAGAATTGCCGAAGCCGCCCGATATCTTTGCCGGCAGGATGATGGCGTCGCCGAGGAACTCGGCGATCATCCTGTCCTTCGGCTTGAAATAGAGTTCGCGCGGCGTACCGATCTGCGAGAACTTGCCGTCGCGCATCACCGCGACCTGACTGGCGAAGGACAGCGCCTCGGCCTGGTCGTGCGTCACCAGGATGGTGGTGATGCCAGCGGTTTCCAGAAGCTCGGCCACCGCCTTGCGCATCGAGGCGCGCAGGCCGGTATCGAGCGCCGAGAACGGCTCGTCGAGAAGCATCAGTCTCGGCTTCATCGCCATGGCGCGGGCCAGTGCCACACGCTGCTGCTGGCCGCCGGAGAGCTCGTGCGGGCGGCGTTTGAGGATCGCCTTGTCGAGCCCGACGATATAGGCGAGTTCGACGATGCGCTCGGTGCGCTTGTCTTCGCCGCGGGCCATGCCGAAGCCGATATTGTCGCCAATGGTCAGATGCGGGAACAGGGCGCCATCCTGCGCCACCACGCCGATCCCGCGGCGATATGCCGGCACCGCCGCGCCGCCATTGGCCAGCACCTCGCCGTCGAGCGTGATGCGGCCCTGGTCCGGGGCCTCGAAGCCGGCGATCAGCCGCAGCAGGGTCGTCTTGCCGCAGCCGGACGGGCCGACGATTGCCGTGCGGCTGCCACTGGCGACGCTCAGGTCGACGCCGGCAAGCGCCGCCACCGGGCCGTAATGCTTGTGCAGGCCGCTGATTTCGAGAAAGCTCATCGTCCGGCCATCCGTTTCGACTGGACGTAAAGCAGCCAGGTCAAGGGAAGCGACATGGCCACCATGATGAAGGCGTAAGGGGCCGCGGAGGCATAATCAATCTCGCCGCTGTAGGACCAGAACGCCATCGCCAGCGTGCGGGTGCCGTTCGGCGCCAGCATCTGGGTGGCGGTCAGTTCGTTCATGATGCCGAGCGCCACCAGCGCCATGCCGGCCGCGGCACCTGGCGCCGACAGGCGGATCGTGGTCGACCACAGCGCCTGCAGCGGCGGCCGTCCGAGGCTGGAAGCGGCGCGTTCGAGTTCGACCGGCGCCTGCGCGATCGAGGCCCGCAGGCTGACCAGAGCGCGCGGCAGGAACATCAGCGCATAGGCCATCAGGATGGTAAACAGGGTCTGGTAGAGCGGAAGCGCGATGCGCACGGTGATGGTGACCAGCGCCAGCGCGATGACGACCCCCGGCAACGAGCCGACGATGTAGTTGCAGCCCTCCAGCAGACGCTGCAATGGCCCCGGCGCGCGGATCGAGATCCAGGCCATCGGCATGGCGGCGACCGTGGCGAGCAATGCGCCGGCGAGCGCCAGGAACAGCGTTTGGCCAAGCGCCAGCCCGATCTCGTCGAAGCGCCAGACAGCCGCGCCGCCGGCGGCAAGCCAGCCGCCGATGGTGACGAACGGCACGCCAAGCGCCAGCAGCGTGGTGACGACAAGCAAGGCGAGGCAAGGGACGGTGGCCCGTCCGAGGCTTGTGCGCTGCTGATAGCGCGCGGCGCCGGAGCCGACGCGGGCATAGCGCTCCTCGCCGCGCACCAGCACTTCGAGGCCGAGCAGCACGAAGCAGCAGCTCACCAGCACGCCGGCCAGCATGTTGGCGGCCGGGCCGTTGAAGGTCGACTGGAATTGGTCGACGATCGCCGTGGTGAAGGTGTCGAAGCGGATGAAGACATAGAGGCCGTACTCGGCCAGCAGATGCAGCCCGACCAGCAGCGAACCGCCGCAGATGGCGAGCCGCAATTGCGGCAGCACGACACGCCAGAACACGCGCCGGGGCCCAAGGCCGAGTGCGGCGGCGGCGTCCTCGAGAGCGGGATCGAGACGGCGCAACGCCGCCGACACCGGCAGATACAGGAACGGGAAGTAGGCGATCACGGAAATCAGGACGCCGGCCCACAGGCCGTGCAGTCCTGGCACCATGGTGATCCAGGCATAGCTGTGCACGAAAGCGGGGATGGCGAGCGGCGCCACGCACAGCCAGGCCCAGAACCGGGCGCCCGGCAAGTCGCTGCGCTCGGTCAGCCAGGCCAGGGCAACCGACAGCACGATGGTGATCGGCACGCAGAGCGCGACCAGCAGGATAGTATTGACCAGAAGCTCGCCGACACGTGGCCGGAAGACCAGCGCCGAGACGGTTTCCCAGCCGGTCCGCACCGCGATCCAGATGATGAAGGCAAGCGGCAGCAGCGCCAGCAGCGCAACGAAGACGGCGGCGATGACCAGCCAAAGCGGTGCGCGTCGCCGAGCCCTTCGGCCTGTGCCCGAAGGCAGGCCCGAGCGCGCGAGATCGACCGCAGACTGCATCAGGTCAGACGCCGCGCCGTTGCCGTCCAGCGGCAGCAATTGAAGGACCGCGATCGGTCGGGAACACAGCGTGTCGTCATCGACGAATGCCATCTCGAAAAGCAAAATCACTCCCGCGGAAGGCGAATTCCCGCGGGAGCGTGGTCGGTTGTCCTTTTAGGAGGAATGGCAACTAAAGCAAGCCGGCTGCCGTCATCAGGTCGGTGACCTTCTTGGAGTTCAGCGTCGTGGCATCGACTTTCGGCGCCTGCAGATCGGCGAGCGGCACCAGCTTCGGGTTGGACTCCGCACCCTTGCCGACCGCGTATTCGAAGGAATCGCCGGTCTTCAGCACGTCCTGGCCGCCCTTGCCGGTCACCCATTTCAGGAAGGCCTGGGCTTCCTTCGGATGCTTGCTCGAAGCCAGCACACCGCCGCCGGAAACCGAGACGAACGCGCCCGGATCCTGGTTCTTGAAATAGTGCAACTCGACATTCTTGCTGTTTTCGCCGGTCTTGGCCTGATCGCCGAAATAGTAATAATGGTAGATCACGCCGCCTTCGATTTCGCCGGCGTTGACCGCCTTCATCACCGTGCTGTTGCCCTTGTAGGCGGTGAAATTGGTCTTCATCGCTTTCAGCCAGTCCGCCGTGGCGGCCTCGCCCTTGAGCTGAAGCAGCGCACTGACGATGGCCTGGAAATCGGCGCCCGAGGGGGAGGCCGCCCAACGGCCCTTCCAGCTCGGATCGGCGAGGTCAAGCATCGACTTGGGCAGCTGGTCGGCGGTCAGCTTGGTCTTGTTATAGGCAAACACCGTGCTGCGCGCCGCGACGCCGACCCATTTGCCGCTGGCCGGCTGATAGTCCTGAGGAACCTGGGCCAGTGTGTCGGCTTCGACCGGCGCGAACAGGCCGGCATTTTCGACCAGCACCATGGCCGGCGAGTTTTCCGTCAGGAACACGTCCGCGGGCGAAGCAGCGCCCTCGGCGACGATCTGGTTCGAGAAATCGCTGTCGCCGCCATTGCGCACGGTGACCTTGATGCCGGTCTCCTTGGTGAAGCCTTCGGCCCATGCCTTGGTCAGGCTCTCGTGCTGCGCATTGTAGACAATGATGCCATCATCCTCCGCCATGGCCGGACCGGCGAGCAGGGTGATTGCCAGCACGGTGGCGCCGACGAGGGTGGAAAGAGCGTATTTCATGTCACTGTCCTCGATCTCCGGGGTCTTCGGTCTTTCAGGGCCGCACCTATCGATACCTGACCAGGATAGTCAACATTGCTTTGCTGATTTTGATCGAGCGCCTGCAAACTTTCGTGATTTGCCGCTAGTTTGGCTTGGACATTATTTCGCCGGCCACGTAACAAATCAGCGCCGAGACGCGAAAATCGGGGGAGTGAACTCTTGTGAGCGGCAAGGACGAGGCCGAGCTTTCCCGGCTGATGCGGGCCGCGATCGCGGGAGATGAAAGGGCCTATGCCGACTTTCTGCACCGGATTGCCGCGCTGGTGCGCGGTTTTGTCAGGCGCAAGATCGTGCGGGGCGGGGTCGATCCCGAGGATGTCGTGCAGGAAACCTTGCTGGCCATTCATGTGAAACGACATACCTGGCGCCAGGATGCGCCGGTGTTGCCGTGGATCTATGCAATCGCCCGCTTCAAGCTCATCGACGCGTTCCGGCGGCGTGGACGGCGCATCGAGATCGATGTCGACGATATCGCCGAGACGTTCGCCGAGCCGGAAACGGAAACCGTCAGCGAGCGCGACATCACCCGGGCTTTGGACGGCCTGTCGCCGGCACAGCGCTCGGTGGTCTCAGCCGTTTCGGTGGAAGGCCGCTCCATTGGAGAGACGGCGGCAAAGTTCGGTATCAGCGAGACGGCGGTGCGTGTGTCGCTGCATCGGGGACTTGCCGCGATAGCCAAGCGGTTCGGGCAGGGGCGATTCGGGCGGGAATGACATGAGGACGGACGATCTCATCAAGGCGCTGGATGCCGATGCCCGGAGCAAGGCGATGCCGTTGCAATCGGCCTGGTGGGTGGCCGCCGGTGCGGCCGCGGTGATCGCGGCCGTCGTTTTCCTGCTGACCATCGGTCCGCGCCCGGACTTCATGGCGGCCGCCCACACGATACGCTTTCTTTCCAAATTCGTCTTCACCATCGTGCTTGCCGTCAGTGCCTTTGCCCTGGTCCGCGCCTTGTCGACGCCGGGAGCCTCGACGGGCCGGGCAATGGCCTGGATGGCCGCTGCGCCGGTGTTGATAGCCGTGGCGGTGGTTCTGGAGCTTTTCATGGTGCCGGAGGCGCTGTGGGGCACAAGGATGGTCGGCTCCAACATGATGATCTGCATGGCATTCATCCCTTTGATCGGCATCGGTCCGCTTGCCATTTTCCTGTGGATGCTGCGCTATGGCGCACCGACACGGCCGGTGCTTGCCGGCGCGGCTGCGGGCCTGCTCGCCGGCGGGCTCGCGGCGACCTTCTACGCCGCGCACTGCTTCGACGACTCGCCGCTTTTCGTCGCCACCTGGTACTCGCTGGCGATCGCGGCGCTCGCGCTGCTTGGCGCGCTTGGCGGGCGATTCTTCGTGCGCTGGTAGTGCGCCACGGCGATCACGATCCGTGCTCGCCGATCCTTAATCATGCCGGCAACCGTTTGTCGGTTAGCGACAGCACCGCTATGGACTGGACTTCACCTGGGACGACCGCACTCACGTGATCGGCGCCAGCATGGGCTGGCTGCGATCAACGCCAATTGCGGCGAGGCGGCCGGCCATGGCTGCGTTTCCTTGGCGCCGGACGGCGAAAGCAGGGCCGATCGGGAAGAACCGCCCGCGCCACTGGCCGTGGCGTCTTGATCAGAACCGGTCCCGAAAAGAGTCTGCTGCTGACGCGGTTTGATCAGCGCGTCGGAACGGGATGCTCGCCGCGATAGTCGTAGAAGCCGCGCCCGGTCTTGCGGCCGAGCCACCCGGCTTCGACATATTTCACCAGCAGCGGGCAAGGGCGGTACTTCGAGTCCGACAGGCCGTCATGCAGCACCTGCATGATCGACAGACAGGTATCGAGCCCGATGAAGTCAGCCAACTGCAGCGGCCCCATCGGATGGTTGGCGCCGAGCCGCATGGCGGTGTCGATGGCATCGACCGAGCCGACACCCTCATAGAGCGTGTAGATCGCTTCGTTGATCATCGGCAGCAGGATGCGGTTGACGATGAAGGCCGGAAAATCCTCCGAGACCGTGATCGTCTTATCGAGCTGCTTCACATAGGTCTTGGCCGCCTCGAAGGTCTGGTCCTCGGTGGCGATGCCGCGCACCAGCTCGACCAGCTTCATCAGCGGCACCGGGTTCATGAAATGTATGCCGATGAACCGCTCCGGCCGGTCGGTCTGCGCGGCAAGCCGCGTGATCGAGATCGACGAGGTGTTGGTCGCCAGGATAGCTTCGGGATTGAGCTGCGGACAAAGCTGGGCGTAGATCTTGCGCTTGACCGTCTCGTCCTCGGTCGCCGCCTCGATCACCAGATCGGCGCCGGCAAGATCCGCCATCGCCGGCGCGGAAGAGATGCGCGCCAT
This sequence comes from Mesorhizobium sp. M1396, assembly GCF_040317725.1. Lineage (NCBI taxonomy): Bacteria > Pseudomonadati > Pseudomonadota > Alphaproteobacteria > Hyphomicrobiales > Phyllobacteriaceae > Mesorhizobium > Mesorhizobium sp. M1396. The sequence continues at coordinate 41,825 of NZ_JAMYLA010000015.1, forward strand.
CGCGTCGTTGCGCACCTTCTCCTCGAGCTTGCCGGACCCCACTTGCCGGGCCATGTTGCCGCTGATGGTGGCGATGCCCTTCTCGATGCGGTCGGGGGATATATCGTGGATCAGCACCTTGTAGCCCGAAAGCGCGGAGACATGGGCGATGCCGCCGCCCATCTGGCCCGCGCCGATGATGCCGATCGTCTCGATCTTGCTCATTACACCGATCCCGTCAAAAGGCCTTTGCGGCCTGCTTTTTGTGCGGTGCAAACTAAAAGGGCGGGGCGACTTCGTCTACCCCACCCTCACCATTTAATACGCTTTGGCAGAAAGCGTCAAAGCGCCTTTTGCAGCTCCGGCAAAATGACGAAGAGATCGCCGACGAGGCCGTAGTCGGCAACCTGGAAAATCGGCGCCTCCTCGTCCTTGTTGATGGCGACGATGACCTTCGAATCCTTCATGCCGGCAAGGTGCTGGATGGCGCCGGAGATGCCCACCGCGATGTAGAGATCAGGGGCGACGACCTTGCCGGTCTGGCCGACCTGCCAGTCGTTCGGCGCATAGCCGGCATCGACGGCGGCGCGGGAAGCGCCGACGGCTGCACCGAGCTTGTCGGCGACCGGCAGGATGACTTCCTGGAACTTCTCCGCCGAACCCAGCGCGCGGCCGCCCGAGATGATGATCTTGGCCGAGGTCAGTTCCGGACGGTCGGTCTCCGAGAGCTTGTTCTCGACGAAGGAGGACAGGCCCGGATTGGCCGCGGCCTTGACGGTCTCGATGGAGGCCGAACCGCCCTCGGACGCGGCCTGGAAAGAGGCCGTGCGGACCGTGATCACCTTCTTGGCGTCGGTCGACTGCACCGTCTGGATGGCGTTGCCGGCATAGATCGGCCGCTTGAAGGTGTCGGGCGAGACGACTTCGATGATCTCGGACACCTGCGCGACGTCGAGCAGGGCAGCCACGCGTGGCGCGACATTCTTGCCCGACGAGGTCGCCGGCGCGATGATGGTGTCGTAGGCGCCCGCCAGCGACACAACCAGTGCCGCCGTCGGTTCGGCGAGGCGCTCGGCGAGTTCGTCGGCTTCGGCCAAGAGCACCTTGCTCACGCCCTTCAGCTTGGAGGCAGCGTCGGCCGCCGGCTTGGCGCCCTTGCCGGCAACCAGCACATGCACGTCCGAACCGATCCGCAGCGCCGCCGACAGCGCCTTGGCGGTCTGGTCGGAAAGGGTGGCGTTGTCGTGTTCTGCAATCAGAAGAATAGCCATTGATGATATTCCTGACTTTCGTTTTCGCGGCTCCCTGAAATCCGGTCAGGCCGAGTCGAAAACGGTTGGTTTCGAGAACCGGAGCGGAGCGTACTTCAGTACGTGAGCACCGGAAGCGGAGAAACCGACCGTTTGCAGGCCGGCCTCATCGGATTTCCTAGAGCACGCCGGCTTCGTTCTTGAGCTTGTCGATCAGCTCGGCGACGCTCTTGACCTTGACGCCCGCCTTGCGGCCACTCGGCTCCTCGGTCCTGATGACTTTCAGCCGCGGCTTGACGTCGGCGCCGTAGTCGGCCGGGCTCTTCTCGTCGAGCTGCTTCTTCTTGGCCTTCATGATGTTGGGCAGCGAGGCATAGCGCGGCTGGTTGAGGCGAAGGTCGGCGGTGACGATCGCCGGCATCTTCAGTTCCACCGTCTGCAGGCCGCCGTCGACCTCGCGCGTCACCTTGGCCTTGTCGCCCTCGAGCACGATCTTGGAAGCGAAGGTGCCCTGCGCCCAGCCCAGCAGCGCCGCCAGCATCTGGCCGGTCTGGTTGCTGTCGTCGTCGATCGCCTGCTTGCCGAGGATGACGAGGCCGGGCTGTTCGGCGTCGACGACGCCCTTCAGCACCTTGGCGACGCCGAGCGGCTCGGTCTGTTCGTCGGTCTTGACCAGGATGGCGCGGTCGGCGCCCATGGCGAGCGCGGTGCGCAGGGTTTCCTGCGCCTGCTGCGGGCCGATCGAAACGACGATGATTTCTTCCGCCTTGCCGGCTTCCTTCAGCCGGATCGCTTCTTCCACCGCGATCTCGTCGAACGGGTTCATCGCCATCTTGACGTTGGCGAGTTCCACCGCCGAACCATCAGCTTTCACGCGAACCTTGACGTTCGCATCCACAACCCGCTTCACGGGCACAAGGATCTTCATTTGCCTGTCACCTCTCTTGAGATAGTTGGGCGCGCCTATAGCAGCCTGCGCCCCTGCTGAGTTGTCGAAAGCCGACATTCCGGATGGAAATTCTGGTCTTTGACCGCCTTAGGCCGCGGCGGAGACGTTTCCGTAGTTGCGGCAACCCTGCACGTCAATACGCTGCAAGCAGCCAAATCGGTTCAGTCCGAACTGGGAGCGCTTCCTCGCCCCCAGCGCGGCGTCGCGGCGGGTGGATCTGGGATCAGCGGTTCCGTGGCAACGTGCTGTTGGTTGGGAGCGGTGGGCGCGACGTCTTCGTCAGGGCCTGCAAACAGCGGCACACCGCGGCTGCGCAATATGAGCACCAGAATGGCGCCGGCGATGATGCCGCCTATGTGGCAGGCCCAGGAGATCTGGTCCTCGCCGCCGGCGGCAAACATCACCACCTGGAACAGCACCCACAGAATGAGCGGGATGAACGCTGGAATGCGCAGCGGGATGCGGGCAAAGGCCAGCACCCAGACCTTCACCCTGGGATAAAGGATCAGATAGGCGACGACCACGCCGGCGATGGCCCCGGACGCGCCGATCAGCGGCACTTGCGAATCCCAGGCGACGAGCCCCTGGAAGGCCGCTCCCGCAATAGCGCATAACAGGTAGAAGATGAGGTAGCGGATGTGGCCGAGCGCATCCTCGACATTGTCGCCGAACACCCACAGGAACAGCATGTTGCCGCCGAGGTGGAAGATGTCGGCGTGCAGGAAGGAATAGCTGAGATAGCTCAGGCTTTCGGGGATGACGATAAAGCGAGGGTCAAGCTCGGCTGTGTCATGCACGACCGACGGAATGAAGCCGAGGCCAAGCACGGCGGCATTGGTGAAACTCTCGCCGCCTAGCGCGGTGGCGAAATAGACCAGGGCGTTGGCCACGATCAGCCCGATCGTCACATATTGCAGGCGGATGTGCCGCAGCCTGTTGGTGTCGTAAAGCGGGATGAACATGCCCAGGCCCTCTTCCGCTTTCGACCATCAGCGGTTCTTGCCGGGAACCCATAGCACGTCGGCGTTTCCGTTGTCATTGACCGCCCGGGCGGCGACAAACAGGAAATCCGAGACGCGGTTGATGTATTTCAGCCCGTCGCGGTTGACGTGTTCGTTCGGGTCCTGGGCCAGGGCCACCATCAGCCGTTCAGCTCGCCGCGCCACGGTGCGGGCAAGGTGAAGGGCGGCGGCCGCCGGTGTGCCGCCATTGAGCACGAAGGATTTGAGCGGCTGAAGCTCCTTGTTGAGCAGGTCGATCTCCTTCTCGACCCGGTCGGTCTGCACGGCGACGATGCGAAGCGGCTCATAGCCGAGCGGCTTGCCGTCGTCGGGCACGGCGAGATCGGCGCCGAGGTCGAATAGATCGTTCTGGATGCGGGAAAGCATGGCGTCGATCGCGGGGTGAGCCGATGCCGTATGCACCCGGGCGATGCCGATGCAGGCATTGGCCTCGTCGACCGTGCCGTAGGCGTCCACCCGCAGATCGGATTTCAGCCGCCGTTCGCCGGTGCCGAGACCCGTGGTGCCATCATCGCCGGTGCGGGTGTAGATCTTGTTGAGCTTGACCACGTCGCCTCCCGGCCGCCGATATCCTCACTTGCGGGTGAAATACACCGCAAGCAGGATCAGCGCCAGCGCCACGGCCTGCAACAGAACGCGTGCTTGCATCAGCTTGTTCGAGGTGACGCCGGAGCCGCCGCGCATCACGTTGATGAGGCCGCGAACAAGCACGATCACCACGGCGACCATGACCAGAATGGCGAGGATGTTGAAGGCGGTTGCCATGGTGTGTTCCCAGTTCAGTTGATTCAGGCGCGTTTGGCAAGGATGCGGTAGAGCATCGATGCGGGCAGGATGCGTTTGAGCACCGCACCGATCCTGGCCGGCACCGTTACCACATAGTGGGCGCGCGGGCGCCGCGACAGAAGTGCATGGCGCAGCGCCGCGTGAACCACTTCCGGCCCGGGCTTCAAGGCCGATTGGCTGCCGCCAGCCCGCAGCCGCTCCAGTTGCGCCGCATAATCGAGGCGGTGGACCGAAGTCTCGTGATCGATGTTCTTCAAGAACCAGGGAAGCGCATTGCTGGCGATCTTCGACGTTACCGGCCCCGGCTCGATCAGCGAGACATGGATGCCGCTGCCCCCAACTTCCTGATGCAGGCACAGCATCAGACCTTCCAGCGCGTGTTTCGACGCCGAATAGGCGCCGCGAAAACGCACTGGCGTCAGGCCGAGGATCGACGAGCAGTGGACGATGCGGCCGTAACCCTGGCGGCGCATCACCGGCACCAGCCGGCGGGTCAGGTCATGCCAGCCGAAGAAATTCGCCTCGAACTGCTCCTTGAGCGCTGCCACCGGCAAATCCTCGACGGCGCCGGCTTGCGCATAGGCGCCGTTGTTGAACAGGGCATCGAGCCTGCCGCCCGTGCGGTCGAGCACCGCCGTAACCAGCGCGGCGATGGAGTCCGGCTCGCAATAATCGAGATAGAAGGCCTCGATGCCGTCGGCCTCGAGTGCGGCGATGTCCCGGGGCTTGCGCGCCGTCGCGAACACCCGCCAGCCTTCCGCCTTCAACGCGCGGGCGCAGTACGCGCCTATTCCAGAGGATGCGCCGGTGACGATGATCGAGCGCAATTCTTGCGCCGGACTGCTCGTGGTTTCGCCAAGGGTTGCCATTTGCCGCAATCCCTTCCCATATTCCCGGCGTGGAGACAATTGGAGGGCACGGTTCTTGTTGCGGAAGATCGTTGCCCTCAAACGGGTCCTCTACGACGCGCTTGGCCATTTCAATACCGATGATGGCTGGGCGATGGCCAGCCATCTGGCGATCACATCGCTGATGGCGCTGTTCCCGTTCCTGATCTTCGCCACGACGCTGGCGAGCTTCCTCGGCGCGCAGGCGTTCTCCGACACGGCCGTGCACCTGGTGTTCGACACCTGGCCCGAACAGATCGCCAAGCCGATCGCGCGCGAAGTGCTCAATGTGCTGACCGTCAGGCGCACCGACCTCTTGACCTACGGCGTGCTGCTTGCCGCCTACTTCGCCTCGAACGGCATCGAGGCGCTGCGCACATCGCTCAACCGCGCCTATCGCGTCTCGGAAACGCGCGGCATCATCTACCGCCGGGTCCAGAGCATCATCTTCGTGCTCATCGCAACGGCCGGGTTTCTGGCGATCAGCGTGCTCCTGGTGTTCGCGCCGCTGCTGGCGCGACTCGCCGAAGCCCATATCGACTGGATCAAGCCTTATATGGGCACCATCACGCTGTGGCGTTATGTGATCGCCTCGGCGGTCATCGTCGGCGGATTGTTTGCCGTCCATTTCTGGCTGCCGGCGGGCAAGCGCCGCCTGGTGTCGATCGTCCCGGGCATCATCTTCACGCTTTCCGGATGGCTTGTCGGTTCGACTGTCTTCGCCACCTATCTCGACCATTTCTCGTCCTACGTGACGACCTACGCCGGCCTCGCCTCGATCATGATCGCCGTGGTCTTCCTCTACATGGTCTCGGCGATCTTCATCCTTGGCGGCGAGCTCAATGCAGCGATCAGCCGCTATCTTGAGGCACGCGCGCGGGTCGGATGAGTCGGTGCTGGGCGGATAGAGGAATTGAAGAATTGAAGAATTGAAGAATTGAAGAATGGGCTGTCGCTTGGGTTCCTCAGTTCCTCAGTTCCTCAATTCATCCCTTGTTCGGCCGAGCTGTTGCCAGGCCAACGCCGAATGTCGTGATCGCCATGCCGGCAATCTGCAGCACGTTGAGTTGCTCGTCGAACAAGGCCCAGGCGATGATGGCCGTCACCGCCGGCACCAAATAGAACAGCGAGGCCACTTTCGACATCTCGCCGTCGCGGATCATCACCATCAGCAGGAAGATGGCGCCGAGCGACAGCACCAGCACCAGCCAGGCCATGGCGAAGATCAATTCGCCGTTGATGACGACCGTGTGCGTCTCGAAGGCCAGCGCGGCCAGGAGCATCAGCGACGCACCACCGACATATTGCCACATGGTCGCCGCGACGAGGTCGCCGCCGGAGGCAAAGCGCTTCTGCCAGATGGTGCCGGCGCTCATGCCGAGCACCGAGACCAGCGAGGCGGTCAGCGTCGCCGCCGTTACGCCGCCGCCGAGCGCGCCGAGCTTCGGCCACAGCACGATGACGATGCCGATGAGGCCGATGCCAAGGCCAAGCCAGTGGCGCGGCAGAATCGCCTCGCCGAGAAACTTGCCGGCGAGCACCGCCGTGATCAGCGGCTGCAGGCCGACGATCAGGGCCGAAAAGCCGGCCGGCATGCCCCTGTGGATGGCCCAGAACACGGCGCCGAGATAGACGCCGTGCATCAGGATGCCGGCGCCGGTGGCATGCAGCGCTTCCTCGCGGGTGGCTCTCTTGGAGCCCAGCACAAGCATCAAAACAGCCAGCAGAATGGCGGCGATGACGAAACGCGCGGCAAGGAAGGTGAAGGGCTCCGCCCACGGCATGGCGTAGCGCGCGCCGATGAAGCCGGTCGCCCACAGGACAACGAAGGTGGCGGGAATGAACCGCTTTATGCTGTGCATGTTCCGGAGACCGCCGTGCTGGGGAGAGTTGACCGTGACGCTGCTCTACTGCGCTTCAATCCGACGCGCAAAGCGAAACCATTGATCCATGCATCATCGGAATTCAACGGCCGGGACGTTTGGCAGGTGGTTTCTCTGATCTCGCCCGGCTTAAAGCCCGACCATCCGCCTGACGTCATCAGGCGATGCCCCGGCGTTGCGTAAGGCGGCAAGGCCGGTGTCGCCGAGGCTCTTGGACAGCTTTCGTCCATCGGGCCCGAGAATGAGGCGGTGGTGGAAATAGGCCGGCTGCGGCAGCCCGAGGAGTTGCTGCAGCAGGCGCTGCACGCCGGTGGCGGAAAACAGATCCTGCCCGCGCACGACGTGGCTGATGCCTTGCAGCGCATCGTCCATGACGACGGCGAGGTGGTAGCTGGTCGGGATGTCGCGGCGCGCCACGATCACGTCGCCCCACTCCCGCGGGCGGGCTTCGACAGAGCGCGTCGCAAGCAGCGTCTCGTCGGAATACTCGGTCCATGACAGGGCCTTGCCGACACGCGCCATGGCGGCGCCGACATCCAGTCGCCAGGCGAAGGGCGTATTCTCGGCGATCCGCCGCTTGCGTTCCTTCATCGGCAGCGCCTTGTCGGCGGCGGGATAGAGCGGTACGCCGTCGGGATCGCGCGGCCAATCGCGTCCGTGCTTTTCGCTGTCGGTGATAAAGGCGCGGATCTCGCCTCGGCTCATGAAGGCGGGATAGACGAGTTCTTCCGCGATCAGCCGGTCAAGCATCGCCTTGTACTCGGCGAAATGCTCTGACTGGCGGCGCACCGGCTCTTCCCAGGCGAGTCCCAGCCATTTCAGGTCGGCAAGCACGCCGGCCTCGAATTGCGGCGTGCAGCGCACCGTGTCGATATCCTCGATGCGCAGCAGCAGCCGGCCGTCACCCTGCGTCGCCAGTTTCTGGTTGAGCAGCGCCGAATAGGCGTGGCCGAGATGCAGGTCGCCGTTGGGGCTGGGCGCGAAGCGGAATGTCAGGAGTGTCATCTCTCGGGCGGCAATCATGTTTTGCGGCGCTTCGCCAATTGCTACCCTGTCGACGGTCAAGGAACAAGAAAGCATGCAGCGTATCGTGACATCGGACGACATTGCCCGGGGGCTCGATGCGCTTTGCGTGATCGACCCGCGCCTGGAAAAGGTGCGCGGCATGGCCGGCGAGGTGCCGCTGCGGCTTTCCGAGCCGGGGTTTCGAAGCCTGGCTTCGATTGTCGTTTCGCAGCAAGTGTCGCGCGCCAGCGCCGATGCGATCTTCGGCCGGCTGACCAAACTCGTCGATCCGCTGACGCCGCGGGCTATCCTGGCCGCCGGCGAAGACATGTTTCGCGAGGCCGGCCTGTCGCGGCCGAAGCAGCGCGGCCTGATCGCTGTTGCCCAGGCGGTGATCGACGGCCTCGACCTGCATCACCTCTGTTCGCTCGATGCCCAGGAGGCGATCACGACAATGACGGCGGTGTCCGGCATCGGTCCATGGACGGCGGAAGTGTACCTGCTGTTTGCCGCCGGGCACCCCGACATCTTCCCAGCGCGCGACGTCGCCTTGCAGAGCGCGGTCGGCCACGCGCTCGGCATCGACCCGCGTCCGCCGGAGAAAACACTGATCCAACTCGCCGAATCATGGAGCCCCTGGCGAGGTGTCGCGTCGCGGCTTTTCTGGTCCTATTATCGCGAAACCAGAGGGCGGGACGCCGCACCGCCGGCCTGAAACCGCAAAAAAGCCTGAAAATCATGTCTTTTTGCCGCTTCGACGACGCGACAATCCGCTTCACATCCCTGTCATGTCGGGCTTACAGTATCCTCGCCGTTCGGTTCTAGAACCAAGGAGGTAAACACGTGACGGTTGCCGTATCTCCGGATGGGCTTCCAGCACTGGTGCTGAATGCGGATTACCGCCCGCTCAGCTATTACCCCTTGTCGCTCTGGTCCTGGCAGGACGCGATCAAGGCGGTGTTCCTCGATCGGGTGAACATCGTCGCCGAATACGAGCACGCCGTCTCCTCGCCGACCTTCTCGATGAAGCTGCCGAGCGTGGTCAGCCTCAAGGCCTATGTGAAGCCGTCGAGGCATCCGGCCTTCACCCGCTTCAACGTCTTCCTGCGTGACCGCTTCCAGTGCCAGTATTGCGGCACGCCGGAGGACCTGACCTTCGATCACGTTATCCCCCGCCATCGCGGCGGTGCCACGACGTGGGAGAATGTCGTTGCCGCCTGCTCGCCCTGCAATCTGAGGAAGGGCGGCATGATGCCGGCGCACGCCAAGATGTGGCCGCTGCAGAAGCCCTTCCAGCCGACAGTGCATGATCTGCACAATAACGGCCGCCTGTTCCCGCCCAACCATCTGCATGAGAGCTGGATGGATTACCTCTACTGGGATGTCGAGCTGGAGCCGTAGAGTTCGGCACATCAGCTATGGCAAGGCAACTGCCGAAGTTGGTGCTGTCCCTCATCCGGCTGCCGCCACCTTCTCCCCGTATAGTGACGGGGAGAAGGGAAGCTGCGGCACCCTCGGCCTCGCAACGTTGGTGATTGGCGAAATCGGTGATGACAGCGTCTTTCTCCCCGTCGCCATACCGGGAGAAATGCCCGGCAGGGCAAAGGGGCGGCGGCAACACCTCAAGTCCAGCCGCAGGCCGGGCGGCGCGAGTTTCTGTCTCGCGCTGGCTCAGTCGCGCGCGAAAGCGCCGCGGAAGGCGACGGCGGCGAGGATCAGGCTGGCGATGGCGTTCCAGCCGGCCAGCGACAGGCCAAGGATGCGCAGTGCGGCCTTGTCGCAGGATGGCGGCACGAATTTGTCGAGCGCGTCGAGCACACCCTTGCCGCCGGTGTCGACCGGCCCGGCACCCGCGGTGCAATCGGTCGGGCCGGCCCACCACTGCCATTCGACGCCGGAGTGATAGACGCCGAGATAGAGGCCGTAGAGCATCAGCAGGCCGCCGACAGCCAGCAGGCCACGCGTCAGCCAAGCCGGTGCGTGCAGCATCGATGCAATCGCCGCCAGCACCATCAGCGGCACGCCGATGTAGTAGGGTGTGCGCTGCTCCAGGCAGAGGTGGCAGGGGATGTAGCCGCCGAGATACTGGAAGCCGAGCGCCGAGCCGACGGTGGCGGCCATGGCGACGGCGAGGAACAGGGCCGTGCGCGTCCGCTGGCGTGCGGGATCGGCATTCATCGTCGCGGTCATTTCAATCGGCTCCGTCCGGCTCGCGATGGCTGTCTTCAGAGGGCGTATTTGACTGTTATATAGAGCAAAATCAGGGCAGCCGCCGCGCCACCGGCGATCAGGCCGAGACGCTTTTCGATGAACTCGCGGATCGGCTCGCCATAGCGGCGCAAAAGCCAGGCGAGCAGCAGGAAGCGGCCGCCGCGCGCCACGATCGCCAGCACGATGAACAGCAGCAAATTGACGCCGATGACGCCGGACAAGATCGTCACCACCTTGATCGGCGGCAAGTGGGCGGCGCCCGAAGTGACCAGCATCAGGATGATGAAGCCGACACCCGCGCCCGCGCGCAGCGTCTCGAACTCGTCGTACTTGCCATAGAATTCGAGGATCGGCCGCGCCACTGCGTCATAGGCGTAATGGCCGATAAACCAGCCGGCGATGCCGCCCAGCACCGAGGCGACGGTGGCGATCAGCGCATAGCGGTAGGCGCGATCCGGCCGCGACAGCGCCATCGGCAGATAGAGCACGTCGGCCGGCACCAGGAACACCGAGCTTTCGACGAAGGCGATGAAGGCCAGCCACCATTCGGCGGATTTGCGGGCCGCCAGCGACAAGGTCCAGTCGTAAAGTCCGCGAAGCATCGCCACTCCTAGCATGTCGCCCCAAAGGTGCGCGGCGATCTTTCCGAACATGCCGCGCTTTGACGCGCCGCCTGTCTAGAAAGATTTTCCGCACTGCACAATGGCAGCGCCGTCACGAAATCGAAAGGCGCAGTTTGGTCGCATCCGGCATGCCGGAGAATTCATGCCGGAGAATTGGCCAGTTGACGAACAGGCCCCCAACCGTATAGTCCCGCGCCATCCAGGCCGCCCGGCCTGAGCCCCTATGGCGGAATTGGTAGACGCGCTCGACTCAAAATCGAGTTCCGCAAGGAGTGCTGGTTCGATCCCGGCTAGGGGCACCAAACTTTTCTCCCGGCAGCCAATCCGTGTTTTGGGACAGGCTCCTACCGCCGTCCCAGCAGGCTCTTCATGCGGTTGCGCAGCAGGCGGGCCATGTTGCGGGTTTCGCGGTAGAGGTGCAGTTGCGAGGCGGCCTGGCGGGTCAGGCGGTCGGCGTCCGGCGTCAGGCCGATCACCAGCGTGCCCATCGGCTTGCGCTCGGCCCACAGCCGGCTCATCACCGGGTGGTCGGGCACGGCGCAGGAATCGGTCATCATGATGTTGGGATCGTCGAGATGCTGCCTGGTCACCTCGATCATCAGCAGCGTGCCGGGCGAATAGGCGGCAAGCGTCTCGTCATAGGCCGTCTTCCAGGTGTAGGCGATGCCGGTTTCGACGAAGACGATCAGGCAGGCGATGGTGCGGCCGTCGAGCGTCAGCGAATGGATGCGGCACATGTCCTGCTCGGCCAGCCGGTGCACGGCCTCGCGGGCGAAGGCGGCGCGGTAGCGGTCGATCGCCATGGCGGTGCGTTCGCGGCCTTTCCAGCCGGCCGCTTCCAGCGTCAGGAAGCTTTCGATGGCGTGGCGGATGTCCTCAGGCCCGCGCGCCACGACATGCTCAAGCCTGCCGAGGTCGCCAAGCCGCCGCTTCAGGCGGCGGAACTCGCGGTAATGGTGCGAACGCAGCGAAGCCTTCAGATACTCGTCGCCATCGGCTTCGCTCTCCAGCGCCGGGCGCTGGGTCTGGCCGGTGGTGACCAGCATCAGGCCGCGCGTCTCGGCCACGGTGGCAAGCAGGCTCGCCACCGGGCCATCGAGCCGGATATCGGGCAGGACGAACACTTTCGGCAGCTTGAGGTGAGGGCGCGACAGCATCGAGAAGAAGTCCTCGACGACGCCGACCGGGTCGTCGCGGTCGACCAGCGGCGTGCCGAGCGGCCCGAACGGGCTCGACCATGTGCGCATGACCGGCACGCCGAGCGGCATGGCCGGCCGTTCCACCGAGAACGGCACCAGAAGGCGCAGCCGGTTGCGGTATTCGTCGCCGTCGCGGATGACCGCCAGCCGCACCTCGCGATCCTCCAGCCGGGGCATGGCCGGCGCCAGGAAGCGCGGATTGAAGAAGACGTTGGGCTCGATCGCGCGGGCGCAGAGGTAATCCAGCTCCTCGACCAGGTCGAAGCCGGCCGATGCCGGGTAGATGGCGAGTTTGCGCTCGGGCCGGTTGTTGGCGAAGATCTCGATATGGGCGGGGTCGGGGTCGCGGGCCAGCCCGGCAAGGCCGGACACCATGGCGCCGGCGGTGCCGCCGCTGGTTTCCTCAAGCAACGGGATGGCCGCCATCACGCGGCTCCTTTCGCGGGCACGAAGATGAGCATGACGATGCCGAGCTTGCGCCACACCGTGAAGGACAGCGCGCCGGCTTCGAAGATCATGGCAAAGGCGGTGGCCATGGCCGCGCCCCATAGGCCGAACATCGGAATCAGCACCACGTTGAGGGCGATGTTGAAGGCCAGCGTCATGGCATAGACGGCGGCGCAGATGTTCTGGTTGCCGCTCATCGTCAGCAGGCTTTCGCAGGGGCCGACGGCGGCGCGGGCCACGACGCCGAAGACGAGCAGGAACAGCAAGGGATAGCCGCTGCTGAACTCAGGGCCGAACAGCACCAGCATCGGCTCGCCGAGCGCCAGCACCAGCAGCGCCATCAACAGCGATGGCCAGAACGTCCACGACACCGTCTCGCGGGCAAAGGTGGCGAGCCTTTGGGGGTCGCCATGGGTGAACTGCGCATAGCGCTGGGCAACGCCGGCCTTGACGGCGAAATAGACGAAATGCACCAACGCCAGCGTCTTCACCGTGGCGAAATAGACGGCGACGTCGTTGGGATCCATATAGGCGCCGACCATCAGCACGTCGGCATTGGTGAGCAGGAAGAAGAAGCTCTCGACCAGGAAGATCGGCAGCGAGACGACGAACCATTGCGCGAAATGCACCTTCATCGGCCCGGCCGGGATCTGCCGTTCCATGCGCTGGGTGACACCGATCAGCTGACCAAGCGTGGTGGCGTAGGTGGCGGCGATCGAGGCGAAGATCGCCGTCCTGGCGTCAGGAGCGTAGCCGGCCAGCAGCATCAGCGCCATGAACAGCAGGATCAGGATAGGTCGCACCAGATAGGTCGGCGACAGGGCAAACAGCGCCCAGCTGTTGGCGCGTGCCAGTCCCGACAGAAGGTCGGACATGGCGATCATCGGCAGGCAGATGACGCCGAGGATGAACGGGATCACATAGTAGCTTTCGATCCAGGGTGCCGCCAGCCAGACGCCGAGCGCACCGAGCCCGGCGATGAGCGTGGAGGCGAGCAGCACGAACAGACGGCTGGCCAGCACGATGCCGCGCAGTTCGTCCATCAGGCCGCGCTCGCGGTATTCGGGAATGAAGCGGATGACCGAGGTGTGGAAGCCGAGGCAGGCGAGGTTGCCGACGATGACCATCGTCACCCAGACGAGGACGAAGATGCCGTATTCGAACGAGCCCATCCAGCGCGCCATCAGCACCTGGCTGATGAAGGCGATGACGGCGCTGACGATGCGGATGGAGAAGGCGATGACCGACATGCGGCCGGCCTCGCCGCGCTCGTCGGCGGTGAACAGCACGGCATCGATGCGGCCAAGCAGCGGCCCCATGCGCAGCGCCCAACGCTGCGGCAAGAACCGCCCGGCAGTCGTGGCCGCGGAAAAGCGCACCCCGATTTCTCTCCGTTTTCCGCTTCTTTTTCGAGGTTGGGTGTAGCGAAAACACATTAAGAAACGGTTGGGTGAGCTTCTCCTTCGCCCCGTCCCTATACGGGGGTGAGGCGTGGTCCGCGCAGCGGACGAAAAGCCAATTGCTTGGCTTTTCGAACGGCGAACGCCCGGAGCGATAGCGAAGGGCTAGGTGCCGGCAGGCGGTGCGGCTTTCGGCGGAAGGGCGTCACCTATTCGCAGCTCGTTGAAAAGCTGAATGCGATGGGCGTTGACGAGAAAGAGGTAAACGTGCGCAATAAGCTCTCTAGGGGCAAATTCACGGCGGCGTTTTTACTTCAATGTCTCAGCGCGATAGGATCGCAGACACTGCACTTGGCCTAGCCATAGGCCTCGGGATTGCCCTTTTAGTTCTTGTCTGGGCGGTTCCGGGGTTTCGTGATCCAGCCGATAGCAAAAACGGACAGCAGCACAACGAGCAGAAAGCCGACGGGGACGAAAAGCCAGTCCAGCCGCCCAGCTTCTGGAAAACCTACACTACGCCGTCTGATACGTACGCACAGTGGATCGCAGCGTTCTCCGCTCTCTTCAGCGTATGCGTTAGCACTTGGGCTGTGTGGCTGGTCAGAAACACGCTGGTTGTCAATCAACGAGCGACCGCCGCCGCCGAAGATGCCGTTGCCACCACTCGCGAAATGGGCGAACTGGAGACCCGTGCGTATCTTGCCGTCACCGGCGGAACGGCTGTTTATTACGGCAGCAGCGATCCCCAGGTTTTCATAAGGGTGCGAAATGCCGGGAACTCGCCGGCCTTCGACGTCACTGCCCATTTCCAAAATTCCAAAGATCATACAGCCGGATAGCGAGGGCGACTATTTGCTTAGCGCTTTTGGGAAAACTGACGAACGAGGCCTCGGATTCAATTTGGACGGACTTCTGGAATATCAAACCGTTTTCGATATGAAAACGGGAAACACTGATATGGAATCGACGTTCCTGTTCTTGTTCGGGCCGAGCAGGGCAAAGATCGCAAAAGCAATCCAAGACGGCAAGCGATTGCGGCTTCCTATGCAACTCATGCCGCAGTTCAGTTCCGGCTGGATTGTTGATTACCGCCGCGCAATGCGGTCCGCCCGCGAGAAAGAGCGCCGCGAAAAGCAGGCAGCCAAGCGGACCTAGCCGCGACAAGGCAAAAGAAGCTCGGGCAGGGGGGCGGTCTATGCGGCTAGCGATCCCCGCGCCACCTCTGGTCCGTTTGCTACATTAGACCGGAGATTTGCGCTGCGGCCATCGCCCGTTCGCAACAGCCTATCCACACCGAATGAGGAAAGCCGCGCAGTTGAGGTTCGAGTTCGAGGCTGAGATGGTGCGGCTGAAAGCAGCGTAGGCGCGGCGGGACAGCACCCCCCTCTGGCCTGCCGGCCATCTCCCCCTCAGGTGGGGAGATTGGCTTGGCTAGTCGCAAACGCTTGCGCCGCCCCTCATCCGCCCTTCGGGCACCTTCTCCCCGTATAGTGACGGGGAGAAGGGAAAGAGGCGCCGCGCTTACGCGAAAGCGCCGTGGCAATGCTTGTATTTCTTCCCCGACCCACACGGGCAGGCTTCATTGCGGCCGACCTTGCCCCAGGTGGCAGGATTGTTGGGGTCGCGGTCTTCGGGGGCGACGATGGCGGTTGTCTCCGGGCGGACCAGGAGGGCGGTCTCGCCGCCTTCGAAGTCGTTCTCGCCGGTGGTGCCGTCGATGTGGGTGCCGAACATGTCGGGGGCTTCCGGAGGCGGTGCTTCGGCGGCCTGGCGGACCAGTTCGACGCGCATCAGCTGTGCGGTGACGGCCTGCCGCAGATTGCCCAGCATCGCCTGGAACAGCTCGAACGCCTCGCTCTTGTACTCCTGCAGCGGATCGCGCTGGGCGTAGCCGCGGAAGCCGACGACCGAACGCAGATGGTCGAGATTGACGATGTGCTCGCGCCACAGATGGTCGAGCGTCTGCAGCACCACCGAACGTTCGACATAGCTCATCACCTCCGGGCCGAAGCGCTCGGCGCGCTCCCTGGCGGCGGCGTCGGCGGCCTGCGTGATGCGCTCGCGGATGTCGTCCTCGGCGATGCCCTCTTCCTTGGCCCACTCGTCGATCGGCAGGTCGAGATTGAGGAACTCGGCGACCTCGGACTTCAAGCCGGCGACATCCCACTGCTCGGCATAGGCGTTTTCGGGAATGGCCTTGGCGACGATCTCGTCGATGACGCCCTCGCGCATCTCGCCGATGGTTTCAGAGAGGCCTTCACCATCCATCAGCTCGATGCGCTGCTCGAACACCACCTTGCGCTGGTCGTTGGAGACGTCGTCGTATTTCAAAAGGTTCTTGCGGATGTCGAAGTTGCGCGCCTCGACCTTCTTCTGCGCCTTTTCCAGCGCCTTGTTGATCCAGGGATGGATGATGGCCTCGTCTTCCTTGAGGCCGAGCTTCTGCAGCATGCCGTCCATGCGCTCGGAGCCGAAGATGCGCATCAGATCATCTTGCAGCGACAGGAAGAATTTCGAGCGGCCGGGGTCGCCCTGACGACCGGAGCGGCCGCGCAGCTGATTGTCGATGCGGCGCGATTCGTGGCGTTCGGTGGCGAGCACGTAGAGGCCGCCGGCGGCGAGCGCCTTTTCCTTCAGGCGCTCGACGTCGTCACGGATGGCCTTTTCCATGGCCGCGCGCTCGGGGCCTTCCGGCATGTCGCCCAGCTCGTCGGCGATGCGCATGTCGGCGTTACCGCCGAGCTGGATGTCGGTGCCGCGACCAGCCATGTTGGTGGCGATGGTGATGGCGCCGGGCTTGCCGGCCTGGGCGACGATCGCCGCCTCGCGCTCGTGGTGGCGGGCGTTCAGCACCTCGAAGTCCTTGAAGCCTTCCTTGCGCAGGCGTTCGGCCAGCTGCTCGGATTTTTCAATGGAGGTGGTGCCGACCAGCGTCGGCTGACCCTTGGCGCTGGCTTCGCGGATCTCCCTGACGATCGCCTTGTATTTCTCCTCGACCGTCCGGTAGACCTCGTCGTCCTCGTCAATGCGGATGACCGGCAGGTTGGTCGGGATCTCGGTGACGTCGAGATTGTAGATGTTGCCGAATTCCTCGGCTTCGGTCAGCGCCGTGCCGGTCATGCCGGAAAGCTTCTTGTAGAGGCGGAAATAGTTCTGGAAGGTGACGGAGGCGAGCGTCTGGTTCTCCGGCTGGATCGCCACATGCTCCTTGGCTTCGAGCGCCTGGTGCAGGCCTTCCGAATAGCGGCGGCCCGGCATCATGCGGCCGGTGAACTCGTCGATGATGACGATTTCGCCGTTGCGGACGATGTAGTCCTTGTCCTTCTGGAACAGCCGGTGCGCCTTCAGCGCGTTGTTGACATGGTGGACGATGGCGACGTTCTCGACGTCGTAGAGCGACTCGCCCTTGAGCAGGTCGGCGTCGCGCAAAAGGTTTTCGAGCTTCTCGGTGCCTTCCTCGGTGAAGATCGAGGTCTTCTGCTTCTCGTCGATCTCATAATCCTGCGGCTGCAGCTGGATGATGAAGGTGTCGATGGTGTTGTACATTTCCGAACGGTCCTCGAGCGGACCGGAAATGATCAGCGGCGTGCGCGCCTCGTCGACCAGGATGGAATCGACCTCGTCGACGATCGCGTAATTGTGACCGCGCTGCACCATCTGGGCGCGCTCGTATTTCATGTTGTCGCGCAGATAGTCGAAGCCGAGCTCGTTGTTGGTCGCGTAAGTGACGTCGGCGGCGTAAGCGGCGCTGCGCTCCTCGTCGGACAGGCCGTGCACGATGACGCCGACCGAGAGGCCGAGGAATTTGTAGACGCGGCCCATCCATTCGGAGTCGCGGGTGGCAAGATAGTCGTTGACGGTGACGACGTGGACGCCCTTGCCGGCGAGCGCGTTGAGGTAGACCGGCAGCGTCGCGACCAGGGTCTTGCCCTCGCCGGTGCGCATCTCGGCAATGCCGCCATTGTGCAGCACCATGCCGCCGATCAGCTGGACATCGAAGGGGCGCATGCCGAGCACGCGGCGCGCTGCCTCGCGGGCAGTAGCAAAGGCGGGCACCAAAAGGTCATCGAGCGTGGCGCCGTTGGCGATGTCCTGGCGGAATTTCGCGGTGCGGCCGACCAACTCCTCGTCGGAGAGCGCCTGCATCTCGTTTTCCATGGCGTTGATCGCCTCGACACGAGGCCGGGTCGATTTGACCCGACGGTCGTTGGAGGAACCGAAAACCTTACGGGCGAGACCGCCGAGACTGACCATCCAATGGTCCTTTCGATAGAATTCTCAATCTTGAGATAGGCGCCGGCCGGCCCCATCAATTCCACGTGAACGTGGACAAACACAAAAAGCGCCCGGAAAACGGTTCTGGACGCAAAGTCGTTGGACAGATAAGAGGGGGCTCAACTGATGTCAACGCCGCGCTGGCCCTGCCGGGCGCGCCAAATTCCGCCACGATCTGGCTGATCTGGAAGCCACCCCCTCCTTACAATCCCCACCGGAGTCACCTTATGTCCTTGTTGTTCCGCCGCGCGTCGCTCGCCAGCCTTGGTCTGGCCTTCGGCCTGTCGGCCCTTTCGCTGTCGCCGCTTATGGCGCAGCAAACCGCTCCCGCTCCGGCGGATGCAACAGCACCGGCCGCGGCACCGGTCGATCCGAATACGGTGATCGCCACGGTCAACGGCCAGCCCCTGACCGAGGCCGACCTGGTACTTGCCGAAGGTGAATTGTCACAGCAATTCTCGCAGCTGCCGCCCGAGCAGCGCCGCGCCGCCGCCCTTTCGGCCGCCATCGAAATCCGCGTCATGGCCGCCCAGGCCGTCGCGTCAGGGCTCGACAAGGATCCCGACTTCCAGCGCCGCATGGCCTTCCTGCAGCAGCGCGCGCTGCATGGCGAGATGGTCGAGAAGGGCGTTGTCGACAAGGTCACCGACGCCGAGGTTCGCGCCCGCTACGACCAGGAGATCGCCAACACGCCGCCCACCAACGAGGTGCACGCCCGTCACATCCTCGTGAAGACGAAGGAAGAGGCCGAGGCCATCATCAAGCAGCTCGACGGCGGCGCCGATTTCCAGAAGCTCGCCAACGAGCACACCAGCGATCCCTCGGGCAAGACCAGTGGCGGCGATCTCGGCTGGTTCGGACCTGGCCAGATGGTGCCGGAGTTCGACAAGGCGGCCTTTGCGCTCGAGGTCGGCAAGTACACCGAGCAGCCGGTGCAGTCGCAGTTCGGCTGGCATGTCATCAAGCTCGAGGACAAGCGCACCAAGCAGCCGCCGGCCTTCGACGACGTCAAGGACCAGGCCAAGCAGGCGGTCATCCGCGACAAGTATTTCGCGCTGGTCAAGTCGCTGCGCGCCGGCGCCAAGGTCGAGATCCCCGACGCGAAACTGAAGAAGGCGGTCGATACGCTGGAAAGCGCCAAGTAAGCCTGAAAGAATTCTTTGCAAAGGGGCGCGGCAGCCAAGGGTTGCCGCGCCCCTTTTTCGTTGGCCAGCATCGGTCGCCTTTTACCTTCCGGGCGCCGCTATGCCTCGCATCACGTAACCGACTGCCTTGCGTATCGTCGCTTCGTCCTCGTCGAGCCGGTTGGTCAACAGATGCCTCCAGGCGAAGGAGGCGATCAGGTCGGCAACAACAGCCGAATCGATGTCGGCCGGGATTTCGCCTCTTGCCTTTGCGCGTTCGATGATCTGGCCGGTATGGGACCGTCGGCCCAGCGCATAGTCGGCAAGGGCCGCCGCCGCCGTATCATCCGACTGTGCCTCGGCGATCAGCGACCTGAACACGCTGCCCGACGACGTCTCGCGCCAGTGCGAGAACAGGTTCTTCAGGAAGCCGACGAGATCCTCCTCCAGTCGCCCGGTATCGGGAACGTCGACGCGTTTCTGGCGCTGGTAGACTTCGAGCAGCAATGCCGCCTTGCTCGGCCACCAGCGATAGATGGTGGGTTTGCCGGCACGCGCCCGCCGCGCCACCGCCTCGATCGAGAAACCGGCATAGCCGGCCTCGACCAGCACGGCCTCGGCGGCTTCGAGAATGGCATCGGCGCTGTCGGGGTTGCGCCGCGCACCGATCGATCTGCGCGCCGGATCGGCGTCCTCGGTCATTTCTGTCATCCTCGCCAACAAGTTTGCTGGCAGTATAAGCGAGGCCCCGGTGAAACGAAACGGACCGTTTTCAAGCTTCTGGAGGGCGGTGATGGTCGCGCCGGGCAACGAGTCCGCGATAATCAATTCCTTTGGAGCCTTTATCAGCGTGTTGGTTGGCGAAGCCCCCAACGCAAAAACCCGCCTGTGCGGCGGGTCACTGGCGCAATCAGCACCATGGTCGAACATGTAGCATAGCTGCCCTCACGGGTCAAGGAAGAAATTCCTATCGGCATGAATGGGGAGAACTCGCCGATACTGCGTTCGAGTTCACGCTTGCCGAGGTCATTGCCCTCGATGACCTCATAACGCTATAGCTCGCGGCGACGCCAACAGATTTGAAATGCAGGTTTAATCCCGAGTTGGCCCGTCCTGCAAAGCGAAGACAACGCCCTTGCGCCCGCGCGGCGTATCGGGCAAACCGGCCTTCCCTTGCGATTTTTGCCGCCCGAGGTCTGCATGTCCACGACGATTTCGCCGCTTGCGCCGAAGAAGTACCCCAAAATGCCGGCCATCGAGGGGGTGCGCATCGCCACCGCCGAGGCGGGGATAAAGTACAAAAACCGCACCGATCTGCTGACCATGGTCTTCGACGAAGGCACCGCGGTCGCCGGCGTATTCACGAAATCGAAATGCCCCTCGGCGCCGGTCGATTTCTGCCGGCAGAATCTCGGGTCCGGCAAGGCGCGGGTGCTGGTCGTCAATTCCGGCAACGCCAACGCCTTTACCGGCAAGAAGGGCCGCGAGTCGACCGCACTGACGGGCGAGGCGGCGGCGAAGGCGGCGGGCTGCAAGGCAAGCGAGGTTTTCCTGGCGTCGACCGGCGTCATCGGCGAGCCGCTCGACACCAGCAAGTTCAGCCATCTGCTGGCCGGTCTGGTCAGCAACGGCAAGCCTGACCTGTGGACCGAAGCGGCAAAGGCGATCATGACCACGGACACCTATCCGAAAGTGGCGACAGCGACCGTCAAGCTCGGCGACACCGACGTCACCATCAACGGCATCTCCAAGGGCGCCGGCATGATCGCGCCCGACATGGCAACGATGCTCTCCTTCATCGCCACCGACGCGCCGATCGCGGCACCCGTCCTGCAGGATCTGTTGTCGCGCGGCACGGCCAAGACCTTCAACGCGGTCACCGTCGACAGCGACACCTCGACCAGCGACACGCTGCTGATCTTCGCCACGGGCAAGGCCGCCAAGCGCGGCGCGCCTGAGATAACCGACCCTAAGGATGCCCGCCTTGGCGCGTTCCGCCGGGCGCTCGGCAAGGTGCTGAAATCGCTGGCGCTGCAAGTGGTGCGCGACGGCGAGGGTGCCCGCAAGCAGGTCGAGGTCACCGTCACCGGCGCCAAATCGGCGCGCTCGGCCAAGCGTATCGCGCTGTCGATCGCCAATTCGCCGCTGGTCAAGACGGCGGTCGCCGGCGAGGACGCCAATTGGGGCCGCGTCGTCATGGCCGTCGGCAAGGCCGGCGAGCCCGCCGATCGCGACCGGCTGTCGATCTGGTTCGGCGACAACAGGCTGGCGCATGAAGGCGAGCGCGATCCTTCCTATTCCGAGCAGGCGACGTCGGCCTATATGAAGCGCGACGATATCCGCATCCGCGCCGATATCGGCATCGGCCGCGGCAAGGCGACGGTGTGGACCTGCGATCTCACCAAGGAATATGTCGCCATCAATGGCGATTATCGGAGCTGATGGTTTTGGGCTCCAGGCATCCGGCAAGCATGCTCGCGATCGTGCGCCGCTACGAGGCGGCCGGCTTTCGCGCCTGGCCGGCAGCCGCCGTCCACTATGACGGCACCTGGGTGGTGCGGCTGACCGCCGGCCATCCGGCCAAGCGGCTGAACTCGGTCAATCCGCTCGATCCCGGTGACATCCAGCACATTGCCGACCGTATCGGCCGGGCCAGCCGCCGTTTCGATGCCTATGGCAGGCCGCTGACGTTCCGCATGTCGCCGCTGTCGGGTCCCGATCTCGCCAGCCATCTCGACAAGGAAGGCTGGAGCCGGTTCGACGAGTCGCTGGTGATGCGGCTGCCGCTGGCCGATGCGCAACTCGACGCCGCCATGGACCAGATTCCGCTGAAGGACATCAGCCGCTTTATCGGCGCCTCGCTCAAGGTCAGCGGTTCGGATGTTTCGCTGCGGCCTGGGCTGTCGGAGATCATCGGTGCCATCCAGCCCGAGGCCGGATTGTTCGCGCTCGAAGATGGAACCGAGCCGCTGGCAACGCTTATCTGCGTGCATGACGGCGATCTGGCCGGCCTGTTCGAGATCGCCACCGACAAGTCGGCGCGCAACAAGGGCCACGGCCGCAACCTGATCCTGTCGGCACTGAAATGGGCGCGGCTGCGTGGCGCGCGGGAAGCCTGGCTGCAGGTCGAGGCCGGCAATGTGCCGGCGCTGGCGCTCTACCATTCGCTCGGCTTCGACGAAGTCTATCGCTACCACTACCGCCGGCCGCCCGGGCATGAGTGAAGTTGGGCATGATTGATGTGACGATCGCCGGCAAGCGCCTGCTTCTGGTCGCCGCCTGCGCGCTGGTCGATGCCGACGGCCGGGTGTTGCTGGCGCAGCGGCCCGAGGGCAAGCAGCTTGCAGGGCTGTGGGAATTTCCCGGCGGCAAGGTCGAGCCCGGCGAGACGCCCGAACAATGCATCATTCGCGAACTGCACGAGGAAATCGGCGTCGAAACCGACATTCCGTGCCTGGCGCCGCTCACCTTCGCCAGCCACTCCTATGACGACTTCCATCTGCTGATGCCGCTGTTCATCTGCCGGCGCTTTCGCGGCATCGCCCACCCGAGGGAAGGGCAGGCGCTGAAATGGGTGCGGCCAAAGCAGATGCGCGACTACCCGATGCCGCCGGCCGATGCGCCGCTGATCCCGTTCCTCATCGATCTTCTCTGAGGGCGCTCCCGTCCGATTGCCGATGTCGTATCAGCCAGCGTTAATGGAAGATTTATCTCATCGTGAAAAATTGATGCATGGCCGTTCGCGGCCGCGCCGCCGATACGCTGGGGAGCGATAGCATGAGCCTAGACAGGGATTGGGACTCGATCCGGCCCGAGCGTGGCTTTCGCGCCGCCGACGCGGGCATGGGGATATTACGCATCACGCTGCTGTTCGGTTCGGCCGCTGTGGCGCTGGCGCTGATCGCAACCTCTTTCCTCGACAACCAGACACGCCCGCTGTCTGCTCGCGACGGTCTTGCCGGGCTCGACATGACGGCCACCGGCTCGGTGAGCCATCGCGAAACCTATACGCTGCGCCGCAGTGTGCTGCAGCCGCAGCCCGGTTCGGTCTGCATCATCAGGTCCAATGGCAGAAGCAGCGGCGACTGCTGACATGGTTAATAGTTTTCGCAAAGGCGGCGGTTTCACCGCCTGTTAAGCCTTTGCCGTTAACCTTTCTTAACAGGTCGGCGGTAAGGTCCGGACGAGAGGGGTTCAGGCCATGAAAGCAGTGCTGCTGCGTTTTCTGAAAGACGAGACGGGCGCCACGGCCGTCGAATATGGCGTGATCATCGCCGTGCTGTCATTGGCCATCGTCGGCGGTATCGGTCAGGTCCGCGACGGGATCATCTGGCTGTTCAGCGACAACAGCAGCAGGCTTGCGAACGCTTTCACACCTTGATCCGGACTAATTCAAAGAGATAGAGCATGATGTCGTCCGAAAACCGCTTCACACTTTTCGGCATCATGCTCTAGCGCCCGCGGGCAGGATCATTGCCCGTCTGGCGCCTCCAGGATTGCCTTCAGCGAAACCTTGGCCGAACCCGGCTTCAGCGGTTTTTGCTGCGATGCGTCGGGCGCCCAGCCGGACATCCAGACAATCGAGAAACTTGCCCTCACGCGGCCATCGGGGTCGGAAAACCGCTCTGCGTAGATTTCCGCCGCACGGGCAAACAGCTTGCGCGAGCCCGGCCGCCGGCTGCGATCGGTGAGCGCATTGGTCTCGCCCATGGCCCGCAGGTCCGCCATCAGGTTAAACAGGCTGGCATAGCGCACCGTCACCGTCTCGACATCGGCGACCGGCAGAGCGAGACCGGCGCGCTGCAGAAGCGCACCGGCCTCGCGCACGTCGGTGAACGGGATGACACGCGGGCTGGCGCCGCCATAAAGCTCGGTCTCCGCCGCAAGCAGGCTTTCGCGCAACTCGAAAAGCGTGCCGGAGCCGGCAAAGGCGCCGAGGAAAAGCCCGTCCGGCCGCAACGCTCGGCGGATCTGGATCAGCATGCCGGGAACGTCGTTCATCGCCTGCAGCGACAGAAGCGAGACCGCCAGATCGAGGCTCTCCGGCTCGAACGGCACGGTTTCGAGCGGTGCGATCAAGCCGGCGCCGCCGTTCAGGAAAGCCGTGTCCGTCTCGACGCGAACAATGTCGGCGACCTTGCCGCTCTCGGCGAGTATTTCGGCTGCCGCCGACGTCTGGCAAAACAGCACAGCCGCCTTGCCGAACCGGCGCTCGACGGCACCCAGCCGGTCGGCAAGATCCTCGGCGGTGCGGCGCATGAGGAAGTCCGCGCCGTCGGCCGGCTGGGCAAGCGCGCGCCGCTTGTGCACCAGCCACAGAGAGGTATCCATTATCGGTTGCAACGGGCGGATCCTTGTTTGTCCATGCTCTAAGATAGTGGATATAGTGACGCGCAGGACCAACCACGTGGCCGATCCGATGCCCAAGATCAAGTCCATCGAGATCCGCAGTCTCGCCCGATCGGCTCTCGGCTGGCCGGCTCGCATCCTATTTCCGCCGGTGTGCGCCGGCTGCCGGCGGCATGTCTCGCAGCCCGGCGTGCTCTGCGGCGCCTGCTGGCCGAAGCTCAGGCTGCTGGAACGGCCATGGTGCCCGGTGATGGGCACGCCGTTCACCCACCATATGGGCGAAGGCTTTCTGTCCGCCGAGGCCATTGCCGATCCGCCGCCTTTCGAGCGGGCGCGGGCGGCGGTCGCTTATTCCGGCGTCGCCCGCCAGATGGTGCAGGGGCTGAAATACCAGGATCGCACCGATCTCGCGCCATGGATGGCGCGCTGGATGGTGCGCGCCGGTGCCGATCTCATCGCGCAGGCGGATGTGGTGGTGCCGGTGCCTCTGCACTGGCGGCGCTTTTTCAGGCGACGGTTCAATCAGTCGGCGGAACTGGCAAGGGCGGTCTCGGCGCTCAGCGAATTGCCCTTCGCGCCCTCGGCGGTGCGGCGCGTAAAACTCACCCGCCAGCAGGTCGGGCTGGAGCGGGCTGAGCGCGAGGAGAATGTGCGGGCCGCCTTTCGCGTGCCCGCCGAGGCGGAAATCGAGATCGCCGGCCGCCGAGTGCTTTTGATCGACGATGTCTACACCACCGGCGCCACCGTGCGTTCCGCCACCAAGGCGCTGAAAAGAGGAGGTGCGGCCGCCGTCGACGTGCTGACCTTCGCGCGCGTGTTGCCGGGGGACTTCCGGGCGGACGAGTCCACGACTATATAAGTCGGCAACGAACAGCGGAATTTCGTCATGACCGATGTCACCATCTATACCCGCATGATGTGCGGCTATTGCACGGCAGCCAAGCGGCTGCTCGAACGCAAAGGCGTCGCCTTCACCGAACACGATGCCTCCTTCTCGCCGGAGCTGCGCCAGGAGATGATCTCCCGCGCCCACGGCCGCTCGACCTTTCCGCAGATTTTCGTCGGCGATACGCATGTCGGCGGTTGCGACGACCTCCACGAGTTGGAAGCCGAAGGCCGGCTGGACAAACTGCTCGCCAACGGCGCGACGAATTGAGGAAGATTGAGATGGGTGTTTTCAAGGCGGCTGCAATCCAGATGCGTTCAGGCGAAAGCCCCGAGCGCAACGCGGTCGATCTCGAACGGCTGGTACGTGAAGCGGCAAGCCAAGGCGCCATCTATATCCAGACGCCGGAAATGACCGGCGCGCTGATCCGCGACAGGCAAGCGCGAGCCGCGTCCTTCACGTCCGAGGACAAAGATGTCGTCGTCGCGACCGCGCGCAAGCTGGCCAAGGAGTTCGGCGTCTTCCTGCATATCGGCTCGACCGCCATCCTGCGCGCCGATGGCAAGCTCGCCAACCGGGCGCTGCTGTTCGGCCCGGATGGCGCCACGCTCGCCACCTACGACAAGATCCATATGTTCGACGTCGATCTCGACAATGGCGAGAGCTGGCGCGAATCCGCCGCCTACGAGCCGGGCACCGAGGCCGTCGTCACCGAGATCGACGGCGCGAAACTGGGTTTCGCGGTCTGCTACGATTTGCGCTTTCCGCAATTGTTCCGCGCCGAGGCACTGGCTGGCGCCGACCTGCTTTCCGTGCCTGCCGCCTTCACCCGCCAGACGGGCGAGGCGCACTGGCATGTGCTGCTCAGGGCGCGCGCCATCGAGAACGGCGCCTATGTCGTTGCCGCCGCGCAAGGCGGCCTGCATGAAGACGGCCGCGAGACCTACGGTCATTCGCTGATCGTCGATCCGTGGGGCCGTATCATCGCGGAAGCCGCGCATGACGAGCCGGCGGTGATCGTCGCGGAGATCGACCCGGCGCAGTCGCTTGCCGCGCGCAAGAAGATCCCCAATTTGAAAAATGCGCGGGATTTTGCTGTCAATGCCGGCCTGGGCGAGGCGCCGCGTCTCAGGGGAGCGGCCTCTTGATCCGTTTTGCCCTGATCTGCGAGCATGAGCACGAATTCGAAGGCTGGTTTCGCAGCAACGACGATTTCGACACCCAGAAGAAGCGCGGCTTTGTCGATTGCCCGACCTGCGGCTCGCACAAGGTGCGGAAAGCGCTGATGGCGCCGGCCGTCTCCACGGCGCGCAAGCAGGAAACGATCGCGCTCGCCATGGGCGAGGCGCAGAAGCAGGCTTTGGCGCAGCTGAAGGCGATGGCCGAGAAGGTGCGCGAGAATGCCGACTATGTCGGTGACAAATTCGCCGAGGAAGCCCGAAAAATCCATTTCGGCGAAAGCGACGCGCGCGGCATCTATGGCGAGGCGACGCTGGACGAGGCCAAGAGCCTGGCCGAGGACGGCGTCGAGTTCATGCCGATTCCGGTGTTCCCGGATGATCGAAATTGACCGGCTAGCTCACGCTGCCGATCAATTTCTCAAGCAGCCGAGAGAGCGTTTCCTTTTCTGCATGTGTCAGGCTCGCTAGAATCTCGTGCTCGTTGGCAACGTGGGCGGTAACTGCCTCGTCGATCAAAGCGAGACCCTTTTCGGTCAACCGCACGACAATGCCGCGCCGATCGTTGGGATGTGGTCCGCGCAGGATCAATCCGGACGTTTCGAGCCGGTCGAGCCGGTTGGTCATGGCGCCGGACGTCACCATCGTCGCTTCATAGAGGGCGGTCGGCGTCAGCGCGTAAGGTGATCCCGAGCGGCGCAGCGTCGCCAGCACATCGAATTCCCCGGACTGCAGTCCGTAACGGGCAAACAACGGCGCCAGCCGCTCGCGGGCGATCAGCGAGGAGGCCTCGTTCAGCCGCCCGAGCACGGCCATCGGCGAGACGTCCAGATCGGGCCGCTCCCGCTTCCATTGCTCGATCGCTCTTGCCGCCCTGTCCAACAGTCTCACCATCATATATCTTGACGTTAAGAATCTTTCCATTATCTTACCGCAAGATGCAATGCTGGCCAAGGGCCGCTCGCGACAGGGTTCGATTATGAAATTTCTTTGGGATTCGGCGCTCGGCCTGCTGGTCGTCACCGGCGGCCTGCTCGGCCTGACGCTGCCCTTCGGCAAGCTCGCCACGGCGGCCGGCGTGCCGGCCATGGTCTGGGCTTTCGTTATCTCACTTGGCGCCGGCGGCGTGCTGTTGTGCTCCTTGCTGCTGCGCGGCCAGCGTGTCCAACTCACCGCGCACAAATTGCGCTATTTCTTCGTCACCGCGACGGTCTCCTATGCCGTGCCCAATCTCCTGATGTTCTCGGCCATCCCGCATCTTGGCGCCGGCTACACCGGCATCATGTTCACGCTGTCGCCGGTCATCACGCTGGTGTTCTCGATCCTGCTGCGTGTCCGGCGCCCGAACGTGCTGGGCATTGTCGGCATTGCCGTCGGCTTTGTCGGCGCCATCATGGTGGCGGTGACGCGCGGCGAGGCCGGCGAGCCGGCCGATTTGTTCTGGGTGGTGATGGGGCTGCTGATTCCGGTCAGCCTTGCCGCCGGCAACATCTACCGCACGGTCGACTGGCCTGAAGGCACCGGCCCCATCGAGCTTGCCGTCGGCAGCCATCTGGCATCGGCGGCGATACTGCTTGTCGGAATTCTTGCTCTGTTCGGCGTCGAGGCCTTCGCTCCCCTGAGCGGCGTGCCGATGGTGGTCGTCGCGCAGGCTGCGTCGGCGTCGGCGATGTTCGCCTTCTTCTTCCGGCTGCAGGCGGTCGGCGGTCCGGTCTACCTCAGCCAGATCGGCTACGTGGCGGCGGCCGTCGGCTTGTTTGCCGGCACGATCTTTCTGGGCGAGCACTATCAGCTGCTGACCTGGGCGGGCGCAGTCATCATCACCGCCGGCGTTTTCATCACCACCAGTGCACAAAATCAGATCAGCACGAAGGCGCAAAGCCAGGCGGCGTGAGCGCCTTCGCGCCTCAGCCGGCGCCGGTTTCGTTCTCTTCGCCACCGGTGTCGGCCGAGCCGCCCAAGGTGATCTACTGGCGCGGCGGCTATCGGCCGCTCGATTCTGAATAGGGTCAGACCGAACTTTTTTCCGCCAGCACCATGTAGTTGACGTCCATGTCCTTCGAGCGCGCCCAACGGTCGGCGAGCGGATTGTAGGTGACTCCGGTGCGGTCGATGACGGTGAGGCCAGCCCTGCCAAGTGCCTTCTCAAGCTCTTCCGGGCGCACCAGCTTGCCGAACTGGTGGGTGCCGCGCGGCAGCCAGCGCAGCACGTATTCGGCGCCGATGATAGCCAGACCGAGCGCCTTCAGCGTGCGGTTGATGGTGGCCACGAACATGATGCCGCCCGGCCGGACCATCTCGCCGCATTTGGCGACGAACAGATCGATGTCGGCGACATGCTCGACCACTTCCATGTTGAGGATGACGTCGAATTTCTCACCGGCGTCGGCAAGGTCCTCGGCCGTCGTGGCGCGGTAGTCGACGCTGACATTGCCCTCGGCCGCGTGCAGCTTCGCCACTTCGATGTTTGTTTCGGAGGCATCCGCGCCCACCACCTCGGCGCCAAGACGCGCCATCGGCTCGCATAACAGGCCGCCGCCGCAGCCGATGTCGAGGATGCGCAGGCCCTCGAATGGTCTTGCCGCGCGCGGATCGCGGCCAAAGCGCGTCGCTATCTGGTCGCGGATATAGGACAGCCGGACCGGATTGAATTTGTGCAGCGGACGGAACTTGCCGTTCGGGTTCCACCATTCGGCGGCAAGAGCGGAAAAGCGTTCCACTTCTCCGGCATCGATCGTCGATCGTCGGGGCTCTGGCATCGGTTGGTCTCCTCGACACTATAGCGCCGCGCGTCCTTTTGGATGCGCAAAGGACGCTGTAGCACTTTAGATTCTGCGCATGATCCTTTTCGAAATCGACTCCGATTTCGGGTCATGCGCTAGGAAGTCGGGCGTGACACCGCGAATGTCAAGGCAGCATTTTTCGATGCGGCCAAAGCAACAGGTTCAGTCAGGACATGTCACCTGTCGGGAACCTCATCGAAACACAATTGGCCCGCCGGGCGCATCGAAGCTGTTGGCGATCCGCCGGTTCGACCTCGGCATCGGCGAGGCGACGCCCGCCCCGGCCGCCTACCTGACCTTCCCCGAGATCAAGCTGGTGCGCCTCGAACAGAGTTACCGCCGTCTCGATGAGGCTCGCTACGCCTATGCCGCGCCCATGTTCGGCTATGACAAGGTCCTCGAGGTTTCGCCGCGCGGGTTCGTAGTCGATTATCCCGGCCTGTGGACAAGCTCGGCTGCGTCAGGCTGAAGCGACCAGGATCATTTCCGATACGGCCTAATTCGTGTCCAGCACGTCGCGCAGTTTCGCCGCCAACTGTTCGATGGTGAAGGGCTTGGCCAGGAAGTGCACGTCATGGTCGAGCACACCATTGTGGACCACGGCGTTCCTGGTGAAGCCGGTGGTGAAGATGACCTTGAGCCGCGGCATGCGCGCGACCGCTTCTTCCGCCAGCTTGCGGCCGTTCATGACCGGCATGACGATATCGGTGAACAGAAGTGCGATGCCGGGGTTTTCCGCCAGCTTCTGCAACGCCTCCTGGCCACTTGCGGCATGGATGACGGTGTAGCCGAGTTCGCGCAAGGCATCCGTGGTGGAGGCGCGCACGCGGGCATCGTCCTCGACGACAAGGATCGTTTCGGTGATCGGAGCCGCAGGGTTCTCGCCGCGCCCGCTCGGCATGACAGGCTCCTCCGGGTCGAAGAATCGCGGCAAGTAGATCTTGACCGTCGTGCCTTCGCCGGGTTCGGAATAGATCTTGACGTGGCCACCCGACTGTTTGACGAAACCGAACACCTGGCTCAGTCCCAGGCCGGTTCCCTTGTTGACCGGTTTGGTGGTGAAAAAGGGCTCGAAAGCCTTGGCTATGATTTCGGGGGCCATGCCCGAACCGGTGTCGCTGACGGCGATCATCACATACTGGCCCGCCTCGACATCGGCATGGGTGGCGGCGTAGCTGTCGTCGAGATGGCTGTTGGCGGTCTCGATGGTCAGCCTGCCGCCATCGCCCATGGCGTCACGCGCGTTGACGGCGAGGTTGAGAATGGCGTTCTCGATCTGACTCGGGTCGGCATGGATCTTCCATAAGCCGCCCGCCAGCACGGTTTCGATGCGGATGGTTTCGCCGAGCGCCCGCCGGATCAGGTCCGACATTCCGGTCAGCAGACGGTTGGCGTCGACGATCTGCGGCGCCAGCGGCTGCTGGCGCGAGAAGGCGAGAAGCCGGGCCGTCAGATTGGCGGCACGGTTTGCCGCGTCGACCGCCGCTTCGATGAATTTTTCGATGTCGTGTTCGCCGCGCGCGAGCTTGCGCTGGGCGAGGTTCATGGCACTGATGATCACAGCCAGCATGTTGTTGAAATCGTGGGCGATTCCGCCCGTCAGCTGGCCGACCGCTTCCATCTTCTGCATCTGGCGTATCTGGGATTCGGCCTTTTCGCGTGTCTGGATCTCATGGCCGAGCGCGATGTTCTTACGCATCAGTTCTTCCTGGGCGAGGACCACCTCGCGGAAGCGGCGGCGCGATTGCCTGATCGTGTAGGCGCCAAGCAGGAAGATCGCCAGCAGCGCCGCCAATGAAACGATGCGCAGCCAGGCTTCGACCTGGTCGGTACGGCTGTCGCGCGCGGCGACGGCGGCGGCGCCGATGCGTCGGATCGTATCCATGCTGGTCCGGATTTCGTTCATGACGGCCTTGCCCTGGCCGCTGCGGACCAGATCCAGCGCCTTCGTCGCATTGCCCTGGTCGTACAGCGCAATCGTCTCGGCCAGTTCAGCCTGCTTTTGCGAAAGCGCGTCCTTGATATGGTTGATCTGCTGGACGACCTGGTCGTCCGGGGCCGTCATGCTGTCGATGCGTGCAAGTTGCCCCGGAATTGCGCCGACAGCCCGCCGATAGGGTTCGAGATAGGATTTCTCGCCGGTCAGCAGATAGCCGCGCTGGCCGCCCTCCGCGTCTTGCGCCAGCGAAAGCAGGCCGGAAAGCAATTCCTGATACTCGCTTGCCTCTCGCGCGGCGGCGCGATTGGCCCTTTGGCCCTCGACCAGCATGGCGCGGCTGCCGACGATCAGCGCCAACACCGCGAAGCCAGTGAAGAGCGGGAGCGATTGCCATCGCATGGCGCGTCGAAGACGAGCAATCATTTGCCAGACCGAGCCAACAGGAATTCCCCCAAAGGGCAGTATTTCGTAAGCGGCGCGGCGGCGGAACGCAATATGCCAACCTTCTTGAAGCCGGCAATCCGCCGCCAGCCTTGCGAAACCTTCGTCATTTGGCTAAGGAGGCGCGCATTCAGCGGCCGGCGTCAGCCGGTCTTCCGCTTTTCGGGATTCCGCTTTTGGGCTGGGGTCCGGTTTCAGTCAAAGGCATTTCGCTTCCATGGCGCGCATCGTGATGAAATTCGGCGGAACCTCCGTCGCAGACATCGCCCGCATCCGCAATGTGGCGCGTCACGTCAAACGCGAGGTCGACGCCGGCCATCAGGTGGCGGTGGTCGTCTCGGCGATGGCCGGCAAGACCAATGAACTGGTCGGCTGGACGCGCGAGGCCTCGCCGATGCACGACGCACGCGAATATGACGCGGTCGTCGCGTCCGGCGAACAGGTCACGGCCGGCCTTCTGGCAATCACCTTGCAGAACATGGGCGTGCATGCACGCTCCTGGCAGGGCTGGCAGATCCCGATCAAGACCGACAATGCGCATGGCGCGGCGCGCATCCTCGATATCGACGGCGCGTTCCTGATCAAGCGCTTCGGCGAGGGCCAGGTGGCGGTGATCGCCGGATTCCAGGGCATTGGCCCGGACAATCGCATCGCCACGCTAGGCCGCGGCGGCTCCGATACCAGCGCGGTTGCCATCGCGGCGGCGGTCAAGGCCGATCGCTGCGACATCTACACCGACGTCGACGGGGTCTACACCACCGATCCGCGCATCGAGCCCAAGGCGCGGCGTCTGGCCAAGATATCGTTCGAGGAAATGCTTGAAATGGCCTCGCTCGGTGCCAAGGTTCTGCAGGTGCGTTCGGTCGAGCTTGCCATGGTGCACAGGGTGCGTACCTTCGTGCGGTCGTCCTTCGACGATCCCGACGCGCCCGGAATGGGGGATTTGCTCAATCCGCCCGGAACGCTCATTTGCGACGAGGAAGAGATCGTGGAACAGCAGGTCGTCACCGGAATTGCCTATGCCAAGGACGAAGCGCAGATTTCGCTGCGCCGGGTCGGCGACCGGCCGGGCGTTGCCGCCGGCATCTTCGGACCGCTGGCCGAGGCCAACATCAATGTCGATATGATCGTCCAGAACATATCCGAGGACGGAAAGTCTACCGACATGACATTCACCGTGCCGTCGGGCGATGTCGACAAGGCGCTGGCCGTGCTTGAGCGGCTGAAAGCCGAGATCGGCTACGATGTCGTGCAGTCGGAGGCGGGCATGTCGAAGGTTTCGGTTATCGGCATCGGCATGAGGAGCCATGCCGGCGTCGCCGCCACCGCTTTCAAGGCGCTGGCAGACAAGTCGATCAACATCCGTGCCATCACGACTTCGGAGATCAAGATTTCGATCCTGATCGACGGTCCGTACACCGAACTTGCGGTTCGTACTTTGCATTCCGTCTACGGTCTGGATAAGCAGTAGCGAGAACGATTTGAGTTGTTGCGTGTGCGCCGGTCGCGGTGGAAACTGCGTCGGGCAGAATGCCCATTGGAGAACAAGCCGCGATGCGTGATCAGGCCAGTGGCCCGCGCGTTTTGCTGAAACGGCTCCGCGAGCTCATGCAAGAGCCGCTGGAGCCGCAGGAGCGGCTTGACCGGATCGTGCGCGACATCGCCTCCAATATGGTCGCCGAAGTCTGCTCGCTCTATGTGCTGCGCTCCGATTCGGTGCTCGAACTCTACGCCACCGAGGGTTTGAACCCGAACGCCGTCCATCTGGCGCAGTTGCGATTGGGGCAAGGCCTGGTCGGCACGATCGCGGCCAGTGCGCGGCCGCTCAACCTTTCCAATGCGCAGGAACACCCGGCATTTGCCTACCTGCCGGAGACCGGGGAAGAGATCTACAACTCCTTCCTCGGCGTGCCGGTGCTGCGGGCAGGGCGCACGCTGGGCGTGCTGGTGGTGCAGAACAAGACCATGCGCCATTACCGCGACGACGAGGTCGAGGCGCTGGAAACGACGGCGATGGTGATCGCCGAGATGATCGCCACCGGCGATCTGGCGCGGCTGACCAGGCCAGGCCTCGAACTTGATCTGCGCCGCCCGGTCAGCTTCACTGGCCTGTCCTTCAATGAAGGCGTCGGGCTTGGCCATGTCGTGCTGCACGAGCCGCGCATCGTCGTCACCAATTTGTTCAACGAGGACAGCGAGGAAGAGGTCCGCCGGCTCGAAACCTCGCTCGGCTCGCTAAGGCTCTCCATCGACGACATGCTGGAACGCCGCGACGTCGCCTTCGAGGGAGAGCATCGCCAGGTTCTGGAAGCCTATCGCATGTTCGCCAACGATCGCGGCTGGGTGCGCCGGCTGGAGGAGGCGATCCGCAACGGCCTGACCGCCGAGGCTGCCGTGGAAAAGGTGCAGAGCGACATGCGCGCCCGCATGCTGCACATGACCGATCCGTATCTGCGCGAACGGATGAGTGATTTCGACGACCTCGCCAACCGGCTGCTGCGCCAGTTGATGGGGCGTGGTCCGGAGGATGTCGCCGCATCGCTGCCGAAGGACGCCATCATCGTCGCCCGCTCCATGGGAGCCGCCGAACTGCTCGACTATCCCAGGGACAAGATGCGCGGGCTGGTGCTCGAGGACGGTGCCGCGACCAGCCACGTCGTCATCGTCGCGCGCGCCATGGGCATCCCTGTCGCCGGCCAGATGAAGGGCGCCGTTTCCATGGCGGAAAACGGCGACGCCATTATCGTCGATGGCGAAGAGGGCGTGATCCATTTGCGGCCGCAGGCCGATCTCGAAGCCGCCTATGCCGAAAAGGTGCGGTTCCGGGCGCGCCGGCAAGAGGTCTATCGCGAGCTGCGCAAGAAGCCGTCGACGACCAGGGACGGTGTCCAGGTCGATCTTTTGATGAATGCCGGCCTTGCCGTCGACCTGCCGCAGCTCGTCGAATCGGGTGCGGCCGGCATCGGCCTGTTTCGCACCGAGCTGCAGTTCATGGTCGCCTCGACATTTCCCCGGGCCGAGGCCCAGGAAAAACTCTACCGCGACGTGCTGGAGGCGGCGCGCGGCAAGCCTGTCACCTTCCGCACCATCGATATTGGCGGCGACAAGGTGCTGCCCTACTTCAAGGGCTCCATCCAGGAAGAGAATCCGGCGCTTGGCTGGCGGGCGATCCGCCTGACGCTTGACCGGCCGGGGCTGCTGCGCACCCAGATCCGCGCCTTGCTCAAAGCCAGCGGCGGGCGTGAGCTCAAGCTGATGCTGCCGATGGTGACCGAGCTTGGCGAGATCGCCCAGGCACGCGAGATCATCGACCGCGAAGTGCGGCATTTGTCACGCTTTGCCCATCATTTGCCGACCAGCCTGAAGCTGGGGGCGATGCTGGAAGTGCCGTCGCTCTTGTTCCAGCTCGACGAATTGATGAAAGCGGTCGATTTCGTCTCGGTCGGTTCGAACGACCTGTTCCAGTTCGTCATGGCTGTCGACCGCGGCAACACGCAACTGGCGAACCGCTTCGACACGCTGTCGGCGCCGTTCCTGCGCGTCCTGAAGCAGATCGCCGATGCCGGTGTCCGCAACCACACGCCGGTAACCCTGTGCGGCGAACTCGCCGGAAAACCTATCTCGGCGATGGCGCTGATCGGCCTCGGCTTCCGCTCGATCTCGATGTCGCCGGCCTCGATCGGCCCGGTCAAGGCGATGCTGACGGAACTGCCGCTGGATGAGTTGGAGGCATTCTTCGACGACAATCTGATGGCGCCGGCACAGGGTTTGCCGATGCGGGCGCTGCTGCAGGCCTTTGCCGACGACCGTTCGATTCCATTGTAGCAGCCTCATCATGGTCAACCTGCCCCGCGATCGTATGGATCAAGTCGTCAAGCGTTTCGAGATGCTCGAAGCGCAGATGTCGGCTGGCCCGGCCCCGGATGCCTATGTGCGGATGGCGTCCGAATATGCTGAAATCCAGGACATGGTGGCCAAGGTCAGGGCACTGCGCTTGGCCGAGCATGAGCAGGCCGACCTCGAAGCCATGCTTGCCGACAAGGGCACCGATGCCGAGATGCGGGCGCTCGCCGAGGCCGACCTGCCGGAGGTCGAGGAACGTATCGAGGCGCTGCAGAAGGACATCCAGATCCTGCTGTTGCCCAAGGATGCCGCCGACGACAAGAACGCCATTCTCGAAATCCGCGCCGGCACCGGCGGCGATGAGGCAGCGCTTTTCGCCGGCGACCTGTTTCGCATGTATGAGCGCTACGCCGCCGAACGCGGCTGGCGTTTCGAGACGGCCTCGGCCAGCGACGGCGACGCCGGCGGCTACAAGGAAATCATCGCCACGGTGTCGGGCAAGGGCGTCTTTGCGCATCTGAAATTCGAATCCGGCGTGCACCGCGTGCAGCGCGTGCCGGCGACCGAGGCGAGCGGGCGCATCCACACGTCGGCCGCCACCGTCGCCGTGCTGCCGGAAGCCGAGGAGGTCGACATAGATATCAGGCCCGAAGACATCCGCATCGACACGATGCGCGCCTCGGGTTCGGGCGGCCAGCACGTCAACACCACCGATTCGGCTGTGCGCATCACTCATTTGCCGACTGGCATCATGGTGGTGCAGGCGGAGAAGTCGCAGCATCAGAACCGGGCGAAGGCCATGCAGATCCTGCGCGCCCGCCTCTATGACCTCGAGCGTGGCAAGGCCGACGAGGAGCGCTCCGAATCACGCAAGTCGCAGGTTGGCTCCGGCGACCGCTCCGAGCGCATCCGCACCTACAATTTCCCTCAAGGCCGCGTCACCGACCACCGCATCAACCTGACGCTCTACAAGCTCGACCGGGTGATGATGGGCGAGCTCGACGAGATCATCAACGCGCTGATCGCCGATCACCAGTCGAAGCTGCTTGCCGACATCGGTATCGATGGCTGATCAACTGCCCGAGACGCTCGGGCCGCTGCTGCGGGAAGCGCAGGCTCGGCTTGCCGCTGCCGCTACCGATGATCCGGCGCTCGATGCGCGGCTGATCGTCGAGCATTTTTCCGGCACCACGCGTACGCAAGCCATCGCGGACCCCGAACGCAAGGTCGACGCTGGCGTCGTTGCCCAAATCGATGCCGCCTTAAGGCGCCGCGCCGGCGGCGAGCCGGTGCATCGCATCCTAGGCTATCGCGAATTCTATGGTTTGCGCCTGTCGCTGTCGCCGGAAACGCTGGAGCCGCGGCCGGATACCGAAACGCTGGTCGACGCGATGCTGCCTTTCGTCAAGGCAATTGCGGTCCGGGATGGCGCATGCCGCATCCTCGATCTAGGCACCGGTACCGGCGCCATCGCGCTGGCGCTGCTCAGCGCCGTGCCGGCCGCGATCGCCACCGGTGTCGATCTGTCCGCGGGCGCGCTGGCGACGGCGACCCGCAATGCCGGGCAACTGGGCCTTGCAGGGCGGTTCACAGCGCTCCAGTCGGACTGGTTCGAAAAAGTTTCGGGCCGGTACCATGTAATTGCCGCAAACCCTCCCTATATACCCTCCGAAGACATTGGAAATCTGCAGGACGAAGTCCGCAATTTCGACCCGCGCCTTGCCTTGGATGGCGGCGCGGACGGTCTGAACCCCTATAGGATCATCGCTGCGGAGGCGGCGAGATTTTTGGAAACTGAAGGCAGGATTGCGGTCGAGATCGGCCACACGCAGCACGACCAAGTCTCGGAGATATTCACTGCTGCCGGCTACGTGCCGGGCGGTGCTTTTCGGGATTTTGGCGGAAACGACAGGGTTCTTGTCTTTGAAAGGATAAAGCCTTGACGCAGTGCAAAAAGCGCTTGGCAATGCCGGGGAATGCGGCTAGGGTCGCCTTAACCGGATGAGACGAAGCAGGCAGTGCTCTTAGCGATTCGGTTTTCCTTGGAAATAGCTGCCTTCTTGCGCAACCGATGCCCAAGCTTCGTGCGGGAATCGTCCGGCAAGTGATGTAACCGGAACAGGATGGCACGTGGCGCCAACGCAATTGATGCGGGCGAACGCCGGTGAAGAGACGAAGCGGCTGGCTGCATGAGCGCCTCCGTTCGTGAAGAGTTTTCGAAAATTTCAAGATGACAATGAAGAGAGTTTGATGAGGCCACAACAGCAGAACAGGCGCATGCGCGGTCGCAACAACAGTGGCGGCGGCGGTAGCAACAATAACAACAATAACAACAACAACCGCAAGGGGCCGAACCCCCTGACGCGCAACTACGAGAGCAATGGCCCGGACGTCAAGATCCGCGGTTCGGCTCAGCAGATCGCCGAAAAATACGCCACCCTTGCCCGCGACGCGCAAAGCTCCGGCGATCGGGTCATGGCGGAGAATTATCTCCAGCACGCCGAACATTACAATCGCATCATCGCGGCCGCGCAGGCGCAGATGCCGATCCAGAACACGCAGCAGAATCGCGATGATTTCGATGATGACGGCGACGAGGATCGCGACGATTTCGACAATACCGGCAACAACAACACTGTTTCCGACGCCCAGGTGCCGGTGATCAACCATGGCGCCGGCCCGCAGCCGGTCATCGAAGGCATGCCGGCCGAGGTTGCGCTCAACCGGGAAGGTGGCCGCGACAATAGCGGGCGCAACATTGGTGGCCGCGACAACAATGGTGGACGCCATCGCGATCGTCGCCCCAATGGCGGTTACGGCCAGAGCGGCCAGCGCGACTATTCATCGTCCGCCGAGCAAGGTGGTCAGCCCCAGAGCAACGAGCCCGCAATTCAGGGCGAAGCCGCTTCGCCGACCGAGTCCGTTGCGGCGGCCGAACCTGCTCCGTTGTTCGAGAACCTTTCGCCAGCGGGCCTTGCCGCCCGGGCCGAGCTCAATGAGGCGGCCGCCGAAAGCGGTGCTGCCCGTCGCCCGAGGCGTCCGCGCCGTCCGCGCGTCAACGCCAATCAGGTCGAGGGCGGTGGCGACAATGCCGAAGCTGGCGAGGTGGCTGCGGCCCCGGCCGACGGCGGCAACGCTGAACCGGCCATTGTCGACATCGACAACTGATCGAACGACATTTCAAACACTTTGAGCGGCGGGGAGAAATCCCCGCCGTTTTTGTTTTGTGCCGCGATGGAATATTATGCGTTGACCGACATCAAGGCGCCTTGAGACAGCATGGCCTATGCACCATATCTCGGCTGAACAGGATCCGGCTCGAATGGGCGGATTCGTCACCGCAATCTGATCCGGTGCCGCAAAGCGGGCCGGTGATGGAAGGAGACAGATATGAACCTTGAGAAGTACTCCGAGCGCGTGCGAGGCTTCATCCAGTCCGCGCAGACCATGGCGCTCTCCCGCAACCACCAGCAGTTCACGCCTGAACACATCCTGAAAGTGCTCGTCGACGATGACGAGGGCCTGGCCGCATCGCTGATCGAGCGCGCCGGCGGCAACGTCCGCGACGTCAAGCTTGGCGTCGAGACGGCGCTCGAGGCGATGCCCAAGGTCGAGGGCGGCAATGGCCAGCTCTATCTGGCGCAGCCGCTGGCAAAAGTGTTCTCGACTGCCGAGGAACTGGCCAAGAAGGCCGGCGACAGTTTTGTCACCGTCGAGCGGCTGCTGCAGGCGCTCGCCATGGAGAAATCGGCCAAGACCGCCAACATCCTGGCCAAGGCTGGTGTCACCGCGCAGGCGCTCAACCAGGTCATCAACGACGTCCGCAAGGGCCGCACCGCCGATTCAGCGAGTGCCGAACAGGGCTACGACGCGCTGAAGAAATATGCGCGCGACCTGACCGCGGATGGGCGTGCCGGCAAGCTCGATCCGGTGATTGGCCGTGACGACGAGATCCGACGCACCATTCAGGTGCTGTCGCGCCGCACCAAGAACAATCCGGTGCTGATCGGTGAACCGGGCGTCGGCAAGACGGCGATCGCCGAAGGCCTGGCGCTGCGCATCGTCAATGGCGACGTGCCGGAATCGCTGAAGGACAAACAATTGATGGCGCTCGACATGGGCGCGCTGATTGCCGGCGCCAAATACCGCGGCGAGTTCGAGGAGCGGCTGAAGGCCGTGCTCTCCGAAGTCACCTCGGCCAGCGGCAACATCATCCTGTTCATCGACGAGATGCACACGCTGGTCGGCGCCGGCAAGGCGGACGGCGCCATGGATGCGTCGAACCTGTTGAAACCCGCGCTTGCGCGCGGTGAACTACACTGTGTCGGCGCCACCACGCTCGACGAGTACCGCAAGCATGTCGAGAAAGATGCAGCCCTTGCCCGCCGCTTCCAGCCGGTGTTCGTCGATGAGCCGACGGTGGAAGACACCGTTTCGATCCTGCGCGGCCTGAAGGAAAAATACGAGCAGCACCACAAGGTGCGTATCTCGGATTCGGCGCTGGTGGCGGCGGCGACGCTGTCCAACCGCTACATCGCCGACCGCTTCCTGCCGGACAAGGCGATCGATCTCGTCGACGAAGCCGCATCGCGACTGCGTATGCAGGTCGATTCCAAGCCCGAAGCACTGGATGAGATCGATCGCCGCATCATGCAGCTCAAGATCGAGCGCGAAGCGCTGAAGGTCGAGACGGACGATGCCTCGAAGGACCGGCTCGCCCGCCTGGAAAAGGAACTCGTCGGCCTCGAGGAGGAATCGGCCGAGATCACCGCCAAGTGGCAGGCCGAGAAGCAGAAACTCGGGCTCGCCGCTGACCTCAAGAAGCAGCTCGACGAGGCGCGCAACGACCTTGCCATCGCCCAGCGCAAGGGTGAATTCCAGCGCGCCGGCGAGCTTGCCTATGGCAAGATCCCGGAACTGGAAAAGAAGCTGAAGGAGGCCGAGGCCCAGGACGGCAAGGTCGGCATGGTCGAAGAGGTGGTCACTCCCGACCACGTAGCCCATATCGTCTCGCGCTGGACCGGCATTCCGGTCGACAAGATGCTGCAGGGCGAGCGCGACAAGCTGCTGCGCATGGAAGACGAGATCGGCAAGCGCGTCGTCGGCCAGGGCGAAGCGGTGCAGTCCGTCTCGAAAGCCGTGCGTCGGGCGCGTGCGGGCCTGCAGGATCCGAACCGGCCGATCGGCTCGTTCATGTTCCTCGGGCCGACAGGCGTCGGCAAGACCGAACTGACCAAGGCGCTGGCGAGCTTCCTGTTCGACGACGAGAGCGCCATGGTGCGCATCGACATGTCGGAGTTCATGGAGAAGCACTCGGTTGCCCGGCTGATCGGCGCGCCTCCCGGCTATGTCGGCTATGAGGAAGGCGGCGCGCTGACCGAAGCGGTGCGGCGCCGGCCCTATCAGGTCGTGCTGTTCGACGAGATCGAGAAGGCGCATCCCGATGTCTTCAACGTGCTGTTGCAGGTGCTCGATGACGGCCGCCTGACCGACGGGCAGGGCCGCACGGTCGACTTCCGCAACACGCTGATCATCATGACCTCGAACCTCGGTGCTGAATATCTCGTCAATCTCGGCGAGGACCAGGATGTCGACGCCGTGCGAGACGAGGTGATGGGCGTGGTGAGGGCATCGTTCCGGCCGGAATTCCTCAACCGCGTCGACGAGGTGATCCTGTTCCACCGGCTGCGCCGGCAGGATATGGGCCGCATCGTCGAGATCCAGCTCAAGCGGCTGGAGAGCCTGCTTGTCGACCGCAAGATCACGCTTTCGCTGGATCAGGAGGCGATCGACTGGCTGGCAGCCAAGGGTTACGACCCGTCCTATGGCGCGCGGCCGCTGAAGCGAGTGATGCAGAAGGAGTTGCAGGATCCGCTGGCGGAGAAGATACTGCTTGGCGACATTCTCGACGGCTCGACCGTCAAGGCGACAGCCGGTTCCGACCGGCTGAACTTCCGCTCGAAGCCGACGATCGTCGCGGCGGAAGCGGCGGCCTGATCCAACGCCGCGCGTCCATTCTGGACGCGCGGCGTTTTCATACGAAAAACGAGAGCACTGATGACGCTGGACGACTACAACAGCTTCTGCGCCTCGCTGCCCTCGACGACCCATGTCGTCCAGTGGGGCGGTGCCCATGTCTGGAAGGTCGGAGCCAAGGTCTTTGCGATCGGCGGCTGGGACCAGGGCGACCAACTTTTCGTGACCTTCAAATGCTCCGATATCGCCTATGATGTGCTCAAGGAGCAGCCGGGTCTGCGGCCCGCGCCCTATCTTGCCTCGCGCGGCATGACATGGATCCAGCGTCGGACAAGCCAGAGCATGGATGATAGTGCGCTGAAGGACTATCTGCGCGAGAGCCATCGCCTTGTCGCCCTGAAGCTGACCAAGCAGGTGCGCAAGGAATTGGGACTTGCCGCAAGCTAGATAATATTCGCCGATGCGCCGGAAACCGCCATCTTCATGCCCGGTTCATATTGGAACCATATGGTGACTAACTGGTTTGCTGGCGAAGGGGTTCGCCTTACAGGGACACTGCCGGGCGGCGGCAATTACGGACCGGAGAGCTTCGCCACCATGCTGCGCACGATCTTCACCCTCTCGGTACTTGCCGGCGGGTTTTTATCTTCCAATGCCCTTGCCGCGCCGACGCAGGACAGCGCACCACCGATTGTCCGTGCCGCCAATAACGGTGGCGTCCTGCTCGCGCAGGACGGCAATGTGGACATTTATTACGACGCCAGGGGCAACCGCGTCATTGTCGATGCCGATACCGGCAAGGTCATCGCCATCCAACCGCCGCAGACGCGGCTCGACCGTCGAGTGCTGCGTCGCGAGACACGGCTGCGCGAACTGGGCCGCGCCCCCGATGACAATGACCGCTACTATCTCGACGATCCGGAAGACATGGCGCGGTTCCGCCGCAAGCAACTGGAAGAGGAAGGCCGGGTCATCCCGCCGCCGGCGGACGAATACGATCCTAACGGTGACAATTCCGTGGAAGCCTATCCGCCGCCACTGCAGGACGATGGCAGCTACGACAACAATTTTCCCGATGCACCGCAGCCGGCAGAGCCGCGCACCATCACGCGTCAGCCGCTGGACGAGGCCTCGATAGACTCTGTCGAGCCCGCGGCACCCACCGAACAGGCCATGCCCGAGGATCAGGCGGGACTGCCGCCGAAGATCGGCGGCAAGACCATCGACCCGTCGCTTTCGCTGGGAGCACGCCAGGACGTCGCGGCGCTGCAGGCGCTGCTCGACCGGGGTGGCGCTTCGCCTGGCGTCATCGACGGGCGATTCGGTTCGAATGTCGACAAGGCACTCGCCGCCTACAACCAGATCACCGGCAGCAATCTGCGATCGACGGATGCTGTCGGCATCCAGTCGGCACTGGCGCAATCCGGCGGCGACGCTTTCGCCAACTACACGATCACGCCGGAGGATGCGGCCGGCCCGTATGTCGCCTCGATCCCGGAAGACTACAGCCAAAAGGCGCAGCTCGACCGGATGGGCTATACGTCGGTGACCGAAGCGCTGGCGGAGCGCTTCCACATGGACGAGAATTATCTCAAGGCGCTCAACCCGGACCTCAACTT
This sequence comes from Mesorhizobium sp. M1396, assembly GCF_040317725.1. NCBI lineage: Bacteria > Pseudomonadati > Pseudomonadota > Alphaproteobacteria > Hyphomicrobiales > Phyllobacteriaceae > Mesorhizobium > Mesorhizobium sp. M1396. The sequence goes on from NZ_JAMYLA010000015.1 coordinate 84,879, forward strand.
CAATCGTCCCGGCACGATCATCAAGGTCGCCAATTTCGGCAGGCTGGTGTCGACGCCGGTGGCTCGCATCGTCGCCGACAAGGACAAGAAAGAGGTTTTCGCCTATGATGCCGGCGGCAAGCTGGTGGCAGCCTATCCCGCCACCATAGGCTCGTCGGATACGCCGTCACCGTCCGGCACGCATGCGGTGTCGCGCGTCGCGCTCGATCCGAACTACACCTACAACCCCAGCATCAATTTCAAGCAGGGTCAAAACAACAAGGTCCTGACCATTCCGCCAGGCCCGAACGGTCCTGTCGGCTCGGTTTGGATCGCGCTGGACAAGCCGACCTACGGCATTCATGGCACACCGGACCCATCGAAGATCGGCAAGACTGAAAGCCATGGCTGCGTGCGCCTGACCAACTGGGATGCCCGTGAGCTGGCCAAGCTGGTTTCGCCGGGCGTGACGGTGGAGTTTGTCGGCGGACCTTCAGCCGATGACTTTGCGCAGCAGTGAACTCCGAAGTGCGGCGGCATAGATCAACTGCACGACCAGGATGAAGCCGATGCCGAGCAAGGGATTGACGAATGACAGTGCGGCGCCGATCGCCCACAGGATTTGCGCCTTGACGATGCGCAGATAGACCGTGCGTTTCGTTTCCGCGTCGATGCCCTCTGCCAGGAAGCCGTTCTTCTCCGCATAGCGCCAGCTGGCGAACAGGGTGACGCCGAGCATCAGCAGATTGAGCCAGTAGACCAGCGCGGCGGTTCTGAACTCGAGGAAGTCGGCCAGAAGGTCGGTCGAGAACGGCAGCAGGGCGATGAAGGCGAGAAAGCAGAGGTTCAACGTCGCAAGCCGTCGGTCGGATCTGGCGATCAGACCATGCTGCGCCTGTTGGCCGAACCAGAAGATGGTCAGCGTCAGGAAACTCAAGGCGTAAGTCAGGAAGCGTGGCGCCAGTGCCGCGATCGCGGCAAGCAGCTCGCCTTCGGAATGGATCGCCTCGTGCGCCGGCACCCTGATTTCGAGAACGATCAGGGTAAGCGCGATGGCAAACACCCCGTCGGTGATGCCGACGATACGGCCGCGTCCTTCCGCCGATGCTTCAAGTGGCCGCTTCATCGATTTCTCCCCGTTGCAAATTCCCAGGAAACCTAACATGGCTGCCGCCGTTTGCATCAGAACAGGCACAATCCCGGCAATGTGGCTGGTTTCAACAACAGCAAGCCACTGGCTGGTTGTTGCCGATGCACTGGAGGTCTAAGCAAGGTTTCATGCATTCACCAAGTGCCGCCGCCGCCGTCCCGCTGACCAGTCCGGGCACGAATCGAACCTTCTGCCCGCAAGCGCAGCGGCGATTTGTGCTGATAGCGGCCATCCTGGCCTCGGCGCTCGGCTTCATCGATGGCTCGATCCTCGCCATCGCCACGCCGGCGATCCGCGTCAACCTCGGCGCCAGCCTGGCGCAAGCGCAGTGGATTTCCAATGCCTATGCGCTGACGCTCTCGGCGCTGATCCTTGCCGGGGGTGCCGCCGGCGACCGATTCGGGCTGCGCCGCGCCTTCGTGGCAGGCATTGCGCTGTTCGTTACCGCTTCGCTTGCCTGTGCGCTGGCGCCGAATGCAATTGTGCTGATTGGATTTCGCGCGGTGCAGGGCATCGGTGCGGCCATCATGGTGCCGGGCAGTCTCGCCATCATCGCCAAGGCCTATCCGAAGAAAGAACGCGGCCGCGCCATCGGCATCTGGGCGGCGGCGTCGGCACTGACCACGGCGCTTGGCCCGGTGTTTGGCGGCTTCGTGCTGTCGGCCTTCGGCGACGGCATCTGGCGGGCGATCTTCGCCATCAACCTGCCGCTCGGGCTGATCTCGATCTATCTCCTGCTGGCCAAGGTTCCAGCCGATGCGGCGACGGAGAAACGCAGCCTGGACCTTGGCGGTGCCGCGCTCGCCACATTGGCCTTCGGCGCGCTCGCCTATGGACTAACCTCGATAAGTGCCAGCGGCGAGGACCACATGTCGGGGCCGAGCATTGCAGCCGGTGTCGCGCTGCTTGTCGTCTTTGTCTTTTTCGAACTTCGGCAGCGCGAGCCGATGATCGACCTGTCGCTGTTTCGCGTCGGCGCTTTCGCCGGCGCCAATGTCGCGACGTTCTTCCTCTATTTCGCGCTGTCAGCCAATCTTTTTTATCTGCCGATGCTGCTGATCGCCGGCTGGGGACTGAGTACGGCCGAGGTCGGCTTCATCTTCCTGCCGCTGTCGGCATCGATCGCGCTTTTGTCAGGGCCGGTCGGCCAGTTGTCGGACCGGATCGGCCCGCGTTTTCCGATCGCCTGCGGCAGCCTCGTCGTGGCTTTCGCCTTTGCCGGACTTGCCTTGCTCGCCCATGCCGGCATCCACAATTTCTGGACGGGGACATTTCCGCTGATGGCGCTGATGGGGCTGGGCATGGCGCTGGTCGTGTCGCCATTGTCGACCGCGATCATGACGGCGGTGGAAGACAAGGATACGGGTGCGGCCTCCGGCATCAACAATGCCGTCTCGCGCATCGGCGGCCTGATCGCGGTGGCGGCAATGGGCTCGCTCGCCGCCTGGGTCTACGCGCATGCGCTGGATGGCAATGAAACGCCCGGCGTGCCAGGCTTTGGCGAACCGGCAACGGTAGCGCTTGCACCCGCCGTCGACGCGGCAAGGCTTGCCGCGAGCGACGCTGCGTTTGCCGCTGTCTCCGCGGTGACAGCGCTGCTTTGCCTGCTTTCGGCTGTCATCGCCTGGACGACCATTTCCGGGCAACCGCTGCCATGGCCGCGGGATGCCGAAAATCCGCAAGGCTGAGAAATTCAGCAAGGATGGAGGCCGACGGGATCAACCGTCGATCTTGGCGCTCGCAACCTTCAGCGAGTCACTGTCTTCCTGCTTCAGCAGATCGTCGATGCGCTCGCGCTCGCGCTTGAAGGCGACGAGGTCATCGCCTTTCAGCACCTTGCCGACCGGCAGCCGGACGCGCATCGAATCGACCTTGGTGCCGTTGACGATCAGCTCGTAGTGGAGGTGCGGACCGGTGGAGAGACCGGTCTGGCCGAGATAACCAATGATCTGCCCCTGGCGCACGCGCACGCCGGGTTCGATGCCTTTGGCGAAGGCGCTTTGGTGATTGTATGATGTCTCGTAGCCGTTGGCATGGCGCAGGATGATCTGCTTGCCATAGCCGCCGGACCAACCCGCCTTCTCGACGACACCATTGCCAGCGGCGATGATCGGCGATCCGATGGGAGCGGCCCAATCGGTGCCGGTGTGCATGCGGACATAGCCAAGGATCGGATGTCTGCGGGCACCAAACCCGGAGGTAAATCTGCCGTTGGGCAACGGGTTGCGCAGCAGGAACTGCTCGGAGCTCGAGCCGTTCTCGTCGAAATAGTCGGTGCTGCCGTCCTGCATCTGGAAGCGGTAGAAGTTGCGCGTCTGGCCGCCGAACGTCGCCGAGACGTAGAGAAGCTCGGAGCTGTCCGAGGTCTGGTCGTCGCCATCGGGCTGCGAAAACAGCACTTCGATGCGGTCGGCGGGGTTGAGCCGGGACTGGAAGTCGACGCCAGACGCCAGCAGCTTGATCAGCTGCTTGGTCATCGCCTTGGACATGCCGTACGAATAGGCTGTGCGGTAGATGCCGTCATAGATGTTGGGCAGGTTGCCGCGCACCACCACCGGAGCCGACGAATCATCGAAGGCCGTCAGCAATTCGGGATTCGGATCGGGTTCCTGCGCCGGCACATACTGGCCGCGATCGTCGAGCGCGATGGTGACGATGTGCTGTGTTCTGTCGTAGACGCTGGTGCGCACGACCTTGGCGGTATCGCCATGAACCTCAAGCCCGACACGCAGCACGGTTCCGGCCTTGAGCGCTGTCGCGTTCAACAGCTTGGCGATCGCTTCGGCCATGCCGGTGGCGTCTTCACCCGTGTAGCCCGAATCAGCAAAAGCCTCGGTGACATCGAGATCCTTGGTGAAGGGGATGATTTCCTCGGCGAAAGCCGGCGCCTGGTCGTCGGCGGCGGCGCGCGGCGCCACCGAGACGTTCTCCGGCACGATCTTGACGTCATAGGAGCCCGCCATGCTCTCGGCAAAGGCCTCGCCGAACCGCTGCGGGTCGACATAGTGAAGCGAAGCAACCTGCACGGCGCCGTCGCTGAGATCGGTGCCGGCCTCGCGCACCACTTTTTCCACCTCGTCGGCAGACAGGTCGCTCTTTTCGTCGAAGGAAGCCGTCTCGACCGGGAAATCGACGGTCTTCAGGCTCATCTCGCTTTCGACCTTGGCGCCGTAGATCTGGCCGGAGGCGGCCGAGGCTGACGCCGGCTGAGCACCGTCGTCGCCATCGTCGCCGAACACCTGCATCGGATCGAAGGGCGGGTAGGCGCGGCTGGTGGTGTGGCCCGCGGCGAGTGCCATCTTGATCTGCACGAAAGGCATGGTGTGGATGACGTCGCGGTCGCCGACCTTTGTCACCATCGACACTTCCATGCGCCGGCGGTCCTTGGCCTTGGCGATCTGACGCGGCGCCACCAGCCTGGTCGTCTTGGCGACCTCGCCGGAATCGCCGTTGCCGGCAAGACTGATCAACTCGGCGATCTCGGGTGGGGTGGCCAGCTGCTGGCGGCCGTCAAGGGCGGCAAACAGCGCCACGCCCATCAGCACGCTCGAGGTCACGCCGGTGAGAAAGGTTCCCGACAGCCAGCGTGCAGAAACCTCGCGCCGGTCGGGCGGGCCGCTGCGGCCGTCCGCGATAAGCGGCGGCTCGTTGCCGAGTTTGGCTATGACATCTTCCGTGTCTGGCATCCAGAAAGGCTGCTTCTTCCCCGGGCGGAACGGCTTGTCGCTTTGTTGTGGCCGTGACATTTGCCTGTCATGGCAGGTGAAGTCAACGAAGCGCCAGGCTTCGACCGAATTCCCCCTCGCGCACTTCTCTTATAGAGCGCTCTACAAAGGGCGGCGATGCACCCTCTATTGCAAGGCTCATCGCGCACGCCTCTATGAGGCTCTTGAAGAGGCACCGCGCGGTTGGCGCGGCGCCCACTTCGTTGGCCTTGGTGTCGAACGGCAATGCGGCGGCAATAGGGCTCCTTCGTGGCCGTCCAACCCGTGC
>NZ_JAMYLA010000015.1:92500-97500 GCF_040317725.1 Mesorhizobium sp. M1396
TCCGCAAGGATTGTCCGTTGCGCAATCCGCAAGGATTGTCGCTTCCAGCCGCTGCGTTGCGGTTTGGCGAGCGCGCAATCCGCAAGGATTGTCGCTTCTTCTTCGGAAGGGGATGGTGTCGAGTAGAGATGAGGCGTCAGGAAAAAGTCATTCGTAAAAAGGTTTGCGGTGGGCATCTAGCTCTCCGCCTGTTCTGTTTGACATTGTAAAGAGAAGATTTGTTCGAACTTCATGAGCCGAAAGGTTTGTGATTTGTCGCGGGAGACGCTCAATCTCCCGCATATGATGGGTTTGCCTAACCGCGCCCTCGAACCGATCTCGAGAAGCTGGTCTTTTTGTGCCAATGACATCGGGCTAAATCCCGCACAGGATTTGGCCCAGGCGACAATTCCTTGGGAATTGCGCGGACGCTAAACCCGTAAGGGAGAGGCTGAAGCGACAATCCTTCGGATTGCGCGGGTGGGCATTGGCAATGAGAACGATCAAGTGTCTTAAGGGCAATTGGTGGATGCCTTGGCATGCACAGGCGATGAAGGACGTGATACGCTGCGATAAGCTACGGGGAGGTGCGAATACCCTTTGATCCGTAGATTTCCGAATGGGGAAACCCACCTAAGGTACTTGGAAAATCAGAGCAGCCGGAAGGTCGCAAGGCCGACTTGCTGCTGTGGTTTCCAAGTATCGATAATAGGTAACTTACCCTGAATACATAGGGGTAAAGTGGCGAACGCGGGGAACTGAAACATCTAAGTACCCGTAGGAAAGGACATCAACCGAGACTCCGGAAGTAGTGGCGAGCGAACCCGGACCAGGCCAGTGGCGATTGAGAGACAAGCGGAACCTTCTGGAAAGTAGGGCCATAGTGGGTGACAGCCCCGTACGCGTAATGCAATCAATCGTCCTCGAGTAAGGCGGGACACGTGAAATCCTGTCTGAAATTGGGGGGACCACCCTCCAAGCCTAAGTACTCGTGCATGACCGATAGCGAACTAGTACCGTGAGGGAAAGGTGAAAAGCACCCCGACAAGGGGAGTGAAAGAGTACCTGAAACCGATTGCCTACAAACAGTGGAAGCCCAAGGTTCGTCCTGGGTGACCACGTACCTTTTGTATAATGGGTCAGCGACTTAGTGTGACGAGCAAGCTTAAACCGCTAGGTGTAGGCGCAGCGAAAGCGAGTCTGAATAGGGCGTTCAGTTCGTCGCATTAGACCCGAAACCGAGTGATCTAGCCATGAGCAGGTTGAAGGTAAGGTAACACTTACTGGAGGACCGAACCCATAACTGTTGCAATAGTTCGGGATGACTTGTGGCTAGGGGTGAAAGGCCAATCAAACTCGGAAATAGCTGGTTCTCCGCGAAATCTATTTAGGTAGAGCGTCGACCGAATACCCCAGGGGGTAGAGCACTGGATGGGCTAGGGGTCCTCACCGGATTACCAAACCTAACCAAACTCCGAATACCTGGGAGTACTAGTCGGCAGACACACGGCGGGTGCTAACGTCCGTCGTGAAAAGGGAAACAACCCTGACCTACAGCTAAGGTCCCCAAGTTATGGCTAAGTGGGAAAGGATGTGAGGATCCCAAAACAACCAGGATGTTGGCTTAGAAGCAGCCATCATTTAAAGAAAGCGTAACAGCTCACTGGTCTAAATAAGGGTCTTTGCGCCGAAAATGTAACGGGGCTAAAGCCATACACCGAAGCTTAGGGTTTGGTCCGCAAGGGCCAAGCGGTAGCGGAGCGTTCTGTAAGCTGATGAAGCCATACCCGTGAGGGGTGGTGGAGGTATCAGAAGTGCGAATGCTGACATGAGTAACGTAAGGGGAGTGAGAGACTCCCCCGCCGAAAGACCAAGGGTTCCTGCTTAAAGCTAATCTGAGCAGGGTTAGCCGGCCCCTAAGACGAGGCGGAAACGCGTAGTCGATGGGAACCACGTTAATATTCGTGGGCTTGGAGGTAGTGACGGATCATTGAGGTAGTCCAATCTTATCGGATTGAACGGGCTGCTGCGTGGTTCCAGGAAATAGCTCCTCCTTATAAACCGTACCCGAAACCGACACTGGTGGTCTGGTAGAGTATACCAAGGCGCTTGAGAGAACTATGCTGAAGGAACTCGGCAAATTGCACGCGTAACTTCGGAAGAAGCGTGACCCTTTTCTACGCAAGTAGAGGAGGGTGGCACAGACCAGGGGGTAGCGACTGTTTATCAAAAACACAGGGCTCTGCGAAGTCGCAAGACGACGTATAGGGTCTGACGCCTGCCCGGTGCTGGAAGGTTAAGAGGAGGGGTGCAAGCTCTGAATCGAAGCCCCAGTAAACGGCGGCCGTAACTATAACGGTCCTAAGGTAGCGAAATTCCTTGTCGGGTAAGTTCCGACCTGCACGAATGGCGTAACGACTTCCCCGCTGTCTCCAGCATAGACTCAGTGAAATTGAATTCCCCGTGAAGATGCGGGGTTCCTGCGGTTAGACGGAAAGACCCCGTGCACCTTTACTATAGCTTTACATTGGCATTCGTAGTGGCATGTGTAGGATAGGTGGTAGGCTTTGAAACCTGGGCGCCAGCTCAGGTGGAGCCACCCTTGAAATACCACCCTTATTACTATGGATGTCTAACCGCGGCCCGTTATCCGGGTCCGGGACAATGTATGGTGGGTAGTTTGACTGGGGCGGTCGCCTCCTAAAGAGTAACGGAGGCGCGCGATGGTGGGCTCAGAACGGTCGGAAATCGTTCGCTGAGTGCAATGGCATAAGCCTGCCTGACTGCGAGACTGACAAGTCGAGCAGAGACGAAAGTCGGTCATAGTGATCCGGTGGTCCCGCGTGGAAGGGCCATCGCTCAACGGATAAAAGGTACGCCGGGGATAACAGGCTGATGACCCCCAAGAGTCCATATCGACGGGGTTGTTTGGCACCTCGATGTCGACTCATCGCATCCTGGGGCTGGAGCAGGTCCCAAGGGTATGGCTGTTCGCCATTTAAAGCGGTACGTGAGTTGGGTTCAGAACGTCGTGAGACAGTTCGGTCCCTATCTGCCGTGGGTGTAGGAATATTGAAAGGATCTGTCCCTAGTACGAGAGGACCGGGATGGACGGATCTCTGGTGGACCTGTTGTGGCGCCAGCCGCATAGCAGGGTAGCTATATCCGGACGGGATAACCGCTGAAGGCATCTAAGCGGGAAACCCACCTTAAAACGAGTATTCCCTGAGAACCGTGGAAGACGACCACGTTGATAGGCCGGGTGTGGAAGAGCGGCAACGCTTGAAGCTTACCGGTACTAATAGTTCGATCGGCTTGATCGTTCTCATTCCTTATGCCCATTTGACGAAGTCAAATGGTCTTACCAGCGCTCACGCATGAGCGGCCCCTCCGGGGCCTATGCTCCGCGAGGGCGCCGGAAAACCGGCGACGCGCAGTCGCGCTTGCGGGCTTATGCCCGAAGCGCCCTGTAGAAAACGTCGCCTTGGCACGGAAAGACGGGCAAATGGCGCATGCTTATAGCGAGCAGGTATCTCCTACTCACTATTCCCTACTGCCTAATCCCTAACTCAGCTTCTCGAACAACGTGCGTTTTGCCGACCTGGTGGTTATGGCGGAGCGGCTGCACCCGATCCCATTCCGAACTCGGCCGTGAAACGCTCCAGCGCTGATGGTACTTCGTCTCAAGACGCGGGAGAGTAGGTCGCTGCCAGGTCTGCTAAACGCACGTTGATCTCACATCCAAATCGGATGCAGGGAAATCTTCTCCTTACTTTTGTTGATGCATGTCGTTGCCCCAAAACCGCCAAGCACTTTGGGCGACATGCATAAGGCCCGCCAAGGGAAGCCCGGGCCGCGCAAGCGGCCCTTTCATTTGGCGAGCCATATACCTATTTGTAGGCCATCCTATTCGTAGGCTTGCGCTTACAGCCAAGGTTGACGCGGGGTGGAGCAGCCCGGTAGCTCGTCAGGCTCATAACCTGAAGGTCACAGGTTCAAATCCTGTCCCCGCAACCAAATCCAAAACAGCCCGCCAGGCACCACGCCGGCGGGCTGTTTGCGTTTGGGACCGACTGTCGCCTGCAAGATGAACTCCCCGGCCCACAAAGCGGCCTCAGCTGACAATGAGTGACGCCCGCGAATATCGGCCTGCGTGTGGATCCTCGATCGCGCCGGCGGTCGGGTGCGTCACGCCGCAATAGCCGCAAATGCCGTTGTTGAGCGGCCTTGGGTGCTGAAGCGACACCTCGATCATGCCGAATCAGGTGACGGGCGATTCTCCGGGGGACGAATGGCGCAAAGGTGGAGCAGGACCGAACGATCAAGGTGCCAATAGTTGATATCTATTGCTAGAATCTCGACCCGGTCCCATATTCCCTGCAGGAGCTTGCCAATGCCAAATTACGCTTTGAATGACCACTACGAGAGCTTCATCAGGAAGCAGCTCGAATCGGGCCGCTACAACAATGCCAGCGAGGTTGTCCGCGCGGGCCTGCGCATGCTCGAGGATTTCGAGGCGGAGCGGGAGAGATGGCTGCGCGACGAGATACCAGGCCGGCTGGCTCAACTCCGGCAGGATCCAACCAAGGGCATCCCTGCCGAAACGGTTTTCTCCCGGCTGGAGGCGCGACATCACGCCAAGCAGGCGAAAGCCAAATAGGGGATGGAGTACCAGATTGTCTTCCACCCCAAGGCGGAATCCGAGCTGGAGCAACTCTACGATGACATAGCCGGACGTGCGTCGCCGGCGATCGCCTGGAATTTCATTGTGGGTATCCGCGACCATTGTCTCGGCTTGTCGACTTTTCCACAGCGGGGCACCGAGCGGGTCGAGATCATGCCTGGGCTGCGGATTGTCGGTTACCGGCGTGCCGTTAGCATTGCCTTTGCCGTCGAGGGTGAGCGGGGTGCTGATCCTTGGCATCTTCTACGCTGGCCGAAACATCACACCGGAATTGCTCGAAGAACGGCTCTGAATGCCACTTCCGGTGGGGAACTGCTCTGCAGCCATCTGGGCGCGA